>JAFTMF010000108.1 GCA_017452565.1 Clostridia bacterium | reverse complement strand
GAGAGTGGTAGTCTTACCCGCACCGTTGGGGCCCAGCAGACCGTAAATCTCGCCTTCACTAACCGAAAAGGACAGCCCATCCACGGCCACCTTTTCCGACAGGCCTGTTTTTTCGATCTTTTGTTGCTTTTTGGACAGCTTGAAGGTCTTCTTCAAATTTGTCGCTGTGAGTATCGTTTGCAAACGATCACTTCCTTTGTATGAGTAGATTGTATGGGGGCATTATAGCACACGGCAGGCGATTTGTCAATAGCGGATCGCTCTACTACCGTCCCCTTCCACACAAAAACGGACTCCCTTTCGGAAGTCCGTTTGATTGATTTGATTATTTCGTGAACAGCATCAGCTCGCCCAGCTGGAGGGTGCCGGCGTGGGTAATCACCAGCTTGTACTCGCTGTATGCTGCGGCATTCTCGATCAGCACGCCGTAAGCGGTGAAATCGTGAGCGCCCATACCCGCCTCGTCGGAGGTGGACTTGCTCAGCTCCACGTACTTGCCGTCAGCGCCCTTGCCGTAGAGCACCCAAGAACTCGGATTGCGCTCGGGATACTCGGAGGTATCGTTGGCAGTGAAGAATGCGTAGCCGGACAGCGCCGCTTTCTGATTGAGTGCGAAGGTGATCTCCACGTCGGAGGGCGTCTGCTGCTGCCCCCACCATCCGCCGCCTTTGCCGAGGGAAACGCAGTATTTGGTGTTTACGTCATCGTCGAAGAGGCAATCTATCCCCTCGAAGTCGAAGCCTTCCTTGGTGGTGCTCACCGATCCGGGACGGACGGCCACGGTATTGTGGGATTCCAACAGCTCCTTGGCGGCCTCGTTGCCGATCCCCTGGCTGATCACGGGACGGTCGGGCGTCTCGGGCTGAGAGGGGCGATCCGGCCAAGGATTGGGATTTTCGGGATTGATGGGAGTGTTGTCCCAATCGTTAATAAAGCTGTCCTTGTGATAGAACTCGTCCATCCAAGCCATACGCTGATCAATCCAGGATGCGAGGACTTCATAATGCTCGTTGTAGTTTTCCAAAGAGGTGATCTGCTCGGTCTCACGGTTCCAAGACTGACCGAAGAGATCCCACTTGTCGAAGTTGCGGCAGTAGCTGTTGTAGCCATCTTTGGCAACCTTGATGACGGTGGAAGACAGCTTGGAGCGCACGTCCTTGGACTCGTCCCACATCTTCAGCACTCTCTCACGGAACCATTGATGCTCCATAGCGGTGTACAGCCAAGGATTACTCTGGAAGCGCTCGTTGTAGGCAACGTAGAGATCGTAGTAATGCTCGGTGCCCTCGTCGGCATTGCCAAGGGCGTTGTCAAAGTCCCATACGGGGCCGAAAACCAGCTTGCCGCCGGCTTTGCGATAGAGATAGAAGGAGTCGTAACCGCAGTCCAGATTCTTCAGCGTCTCTTCCAGCAGATACGCATTTACCAAAGAGTCGATGTCGATCAGCTCTGCGATCTTCTTTTCATCTCCCTCCTGCACTGCCTCCCAAGCGGAGCGGATGTAGTTGGTGATGTACTGCTGTTGCTCGTACGCCTCGGTTTCATCGGTGGACAGATCGCTGTGGATCTGATACTTCCGATCGTTGCAGGAGAACTGGGGAGACTTGGGATTGCCCGAAATCTCCACGAGGAAGCCGATGTCCTCGGAGCCCATACCGGTGAGATCCTCGGGAACGTCGATCTTATTCTTGTTGGCGTCAATTTCCTCGCAAAGGAGGTAAACGCCGCGGTATTCGCCGTTGAGATAAACCTCAACGCTGGTGGTGTCGGGAGACCATACGCCGTAGGGCATAGAGTCGGCCAGCAGCAGGCTGGCGTAATTGCGCAGCAGGGACTGGTCGCAGACGTTGGCAAGCAGTACCCACTTCTTGGACTTTCCTTCGCCCAGACCCAGAAGGGACTGCTTTTCGGAAAGCTTCATCTTGTAGGATTTCTTCTCGTACTCCCAAGTCTTGTTGCCGCGGCCGCGAATCTGCATCTCTAAATTGTCCAGACAATACTTTTCGTTGGCGTTGGACAGAGAGAGGGTCGCGCCGATGTACTCGGTCTTGGATTCCACGTCCCAGCCGGTTTCGGTGGTGATGTGCAGGATGGGAAGCTCCAAGGGTGCATAGTCGAAGATAGCGATGATCTGGGTGCTCTTCTCCACGGTGTCACCCTGACGGACGGGATCGGTTTTGCCGTCGCTCCAGCGTACGAAGCGGTAGCCCAGATTGGGGATGGCCGTCACCTTGCCGGCAGGTCTGCCGTCCACACGGTGCGTGCCGCCGCCCTCAACGGTGCCGGCGATAGAGGAATTGGCTACGTAGTCGATGTACAGACCCGTCTCGGGGAAGACAGGGGGCTTGTAATCGGTAGCAAGGGTTTGCTGGGGGAGGTTATTGGGGATATAATCGGTGGTCGCGGAGGTTTCGGTAGGCTTTTTGTTGCAGGAGGCCAGCGTGACCACGGTCAGCAACAGCGCAAAGAACAAAAGAAATCGTTTCATAAAAGTCCCCTTCAGACACAGTATTTCATCCATTATAGCAGAAATTTTTCTGCCAATCAAGTAAGAATTGTAAACAATCGTCCGCAATTCCAAAATCTATTCATCGCCGCCTATCATCAATCATCCCCCAAACCGATTCTGCATCGATTTGGGGGATGTTACAGCGTGTCGAAAAAGTATTCATTAGAAAGACGCATTAGCAATATGCACAAACCAAAGCCTTCCCCTCTGGGGAAGGTGGCACGCCGTAGGCGTGACGGAAGAGGTCTACCGCACAAAATACTACGAATACCTCTCCCGTCTCGGACTTCGTCCGAGCCACCCTCCCCAGAGGGGAGGGCTCTTTTGTGCAATATCACAAACCGCTTATTATATTATGACTTTTTCGACAGACTGAATCATCCCCCAAACCGATTTTGCATCGGCTTGGGGGATGTCGTTCCATTGATTACCATCTGCCCGGTCGACCGCCGCCGTGACCGCCACCATCGCCACCGGGGCCGCCCATACCGCCGGAGGAGCCGGTAACGGTAGAGGAGAGGGTGAGGGAGGCAATTTCACTGCCGCCGCTGTGGGAGACGGGGGAGGCATAGAGCCCGTCGGTGGACTCGCCCTCCACGCTGCCACCCGAGACGAGGGTGTAGGTCTCGCCCTGCACCAGTCCGGGGCAGGAGAGCACGATGCTCTGGCCTACGTTACCTTCGGCAATCTCCACGGCGATGATCGGCTTGCCGTCCTTGTTCAGAACGGTGAAGAGATCGCCTGCCGACAGCCCCACGTTGTGGGCGAGCGTGCACTGAGAGGTCACCGATGCATCGGGCACTTCGGCCATCCCCGATGCGCCGTAGGCAACCAAAATGCCGCCGGTTACCGAGATGTGATTGTTGTTGTCGCCGCTGTCCAGCGCACCGTTGCCGCTATTCGTAGGACCTGCCACAACCACCGTGCCGCCGCTGATATAGATGTTCTGATTGGAGTCCAGACCGTCTCCGAATGCGTTCACAAAGGTGTAGCCGCCGCTGATGACGATGCCCGCCGCTTCCGTGGGAACGGCAGTGTCAGTCTCGCCCTCCATGTCGGGAGGGGTCATACCGCCCATATCGGGAGGAGTCATTCCTCCTCCGCCGCCGAAGCCGCCGCCCATCATAGAGCCGCCGGCGCTGGTGTTGAAGCCGTCGTCCACGGCGTATTCCACCCGAACCGATCCGCCGGTGACGTAGATGGTGCCGCCTGAGGACTCCACGCCCTCGTAGCTGTACAGGATGGTGATATTGCCGCCCGAAATCAGCAGATCGGCGTCCGCAGAGATGCCCTTGCTGTTGGCGCGGTACGCTTCGCAGTAGGCCTTGACGGTCAGCTCCACGTCACCGCCGATGGAGAGAGTGCCCGAGGATTTTACGGCGTGACCGGTGGAGTTCACGGTCATCCTGCCGCCGGAAAGGGCGATGGATACGCCCGCCTTCACGCCCTTGGAGTCAATCTTGTAGTATCCGTCGGAGTTAGTTTCGTATCCGCCCGAAGAGGAGCTGCCGCCCATACCGGGGCGCATTCCGCCTCCCATATTGCCGGAGGAGGAAGTGCCCTCCTTCCGATCGGTGCCGATGGCGTTGACGGTGACCTCGCCGCCTTTCTGAATGAGGTAGAGGGAAGCGTCGATGCCGTCCCCTTCGGCGGTGATATTCACCGTTCCGCCCTCGATCCAGATATAGCCGTGAGCGGTGTTTGCCTCCTCACTGCACTGGATGCCGTCCTCGCCGGAGATAACGGTAAGATTGCCGCCGCGAATGGCAACGGCGTTCTTACCCTTGAAGCCATCGTCAGCCGCTTCTACCGAGACGTTGCCGCCTACCAGCTTCAAGGTTTTCTTCGTATGGATGCCGTTGTGATAGCTTGCCTTCACGGTGAGCGATCCGCTGCCGTTGATAGTCAGCGCACACTTGCCGTGGATGGCACCTGCCGTTCTCGTATTAGGATCTTCTTCGCCGTCCTCGACGTCTACAGAACCGCTGCCGGTATCGGTGACGGTGTTCTTTGTCCCCTTTGCGAGGGTGATGGCAACCTTGTCGGCGCTCTCGCAAAGGATGGGCGAGCCGGTCGAATAGGTGACGGAAAATCCTGCCAGCACCAGCTGAACCTTATCGGTGTCGGGGGCACTCACCACGATCTGACCGCTATAGTCGCCACACAGCAGATAGCTGCCCCCTGCGGTGATCTCCAGCAGATCGCCGTCCTGCCTTGCGCCGTCTCCCTCGATGGTAGCCGTCTTGCCGGAGCAGGTGATCTTGGCGGTCACGGTTTCGTAGGTGTCGGTAAGATCGAAATTGGAAAACTCCGCCGTGATGGATGCCGCCGCTTGGGTAGAGGGATCGGTGAGCTGCGGCTGACCGTTCTCGTCGGTAGCAAAGGTCACCACGGGAGTAGTGACAGCAGGATTGGTTTGCTTTTTACAGCCTGCCAGCGGAAGAGCGACGGTTGCCGCCATCAGCAGGCAGAGAATCAATTTTTTGATAGAAAATCGCATAGAAACAGTCCTTTTCTTGGTTTGTGCAAATAGTATATACGATTATTTTGAAAAATGCTTGTGGTTCTTTGTGGAGACAAGTGATTTTTCTGTGAAGATTGGGTGAAGAGCCCGGCTCTTTCCACGAGACGAACAATCGCCGCTCCAACGGATCACTCCTTGCAAGCGGCGATATACTCCCTCACCGTCTGCTCAAGGTGTTCGGGGGTGATCAGCTCCAGAATCGCCTTGGACAGCGGATTGGGATACTGCTTGGCATTGGGATGGGCGGCTTTGTAGTCGCGAGCCTTCCGCAGCAGTCCGACCAATTCGGTAAATCCCACCTCTTCCAGCAATTGTATCCCGCCTTCCACCGATTTGGCGGATTTTTTCTCCAAAACCATCTGCCAACCGATTCCGTAGAGACGGTCGTATACGCCAAGCACCTTCACCGCCTTGCGGACGTAGGCAGGGCATTTGGCAACCGCCTTGTGCCGATAGCACAGCTCGTAGACCATCGCCGTGTGAGGGTCGGTCACTTCCGCCGTGGTGAAAAAGCCTGCAAACAGCTCCCGTACCGAATCGCCGCTGAGGGTTGCCTGGGCATTGGGATGCTGAGGGTCGGAAATGGCGGATTCCAGCAGATTGTAGGTGGCAAGAAATAGTCGTGCACCGCTGTCGTAGACCTCGAAGCTGTGGGATTCCTGCAGTTTTGCGGCATAGTGCAGAAGCTCTTTCAACTGCTTAGGCACGGTATCACGGTCGATGTCATAGTATAGGGAGAGCCGCAGCGCGTGCAGGACGATCCGACGGTGATCGTAATCGTAAAGATTGGAAATTTCCTTTGCAAACTCTTGGTAGATTACATCATCGGGATTGCATAGCGCACCAATCGCACGGGCAAAGAGGGCGGGATCGCTCTCGTAAAGGGGGGAAAACAGCTGATAATAGGCAGGCGAGCCGATGGCGATCCCCTTGGCTTGCCGCCGCGCGGTACCGATCTGCATTTGCTCTACCGCCAGCAGATGGGAAATGATCTCGGATTTGAGAGAATGGAGTGCTTCGTTCATCTCTCACCCCACCACACTGCGCAGGTCGGTTTTGGGGATCACGTCCCACTTGAAATGCGCTACCAACTCCCGTGCGGTCAGAGGCTCGGGACGGTCGATGAGATTCAGCGATGCCGCCAGCTTGCCAATCAGCTCCTCGGGAGTGGTCATCGCGCGGAGCATTCCTGCGTCCAGATCGCCCAGCCGTTTGGCAAGACGGTGGCCGTCCGCTCCCACCAACAGCGGCAGGTGGGCGTAGGCAGGCTCGGGGAAGCCCAACAAACGGTGCAGATGAATTTGTCTGGGCGTAGAGGAGAGGAGATCGCAACCCCGTACCACCTCGGTGACCCCCGACAGCGCATCGTCCACCACTACCGCCAGCTGATAGGCGTACACGCCGTCCGATCGGCGGAGGATGAAGTCTCCGCACTCCGTAGCAAGATTCTCCCGATACTCGCCCATCACGATGTCATTGAAAACGATCTCGTCCGCAGGCAGATGAATCCGCCAAGCGGGACGGCGATTGGTGGCAGGAGTGATGCCCTCCTTCCACATCCGATAGCAACGCCCATCATAAAGGGGCTGCCCGTCGGCAAGGTGGGGGGCAGAGGCGGCGTGGAGCTCGGCGCGGGAGCAGTAGCAGGGATAAATCTCGGCCACTTGCTTCAGCTTTTCAAAATATTCCTCGTAAATAGCGCTCCGCTTGGATTGGAAGGATTCGGGATCTTCTCCCGCATCCCAATCAATCCCCAGCCAGCGCAGATCGTCGAAAACCTTTTCAATGTGAGGCTCAAAATGGCAACGCCCGGCATCCAGATCCTCAATGCGCACGATGAACTGTCCCCCCTGCGCACGGGCAGAGAGCCACGCCATCAGAGCGCAGTAGAGATTGCCCAGATGCATTCGTCCGCTGGGCGTAGGTGCAAAACGACCGATCATAGCTTAGCCTCCGAAAAAGAGATGTTCAATGAGAATTTTCAGCCCCAGCGAAATCAGGATCACACCGCCTGCCAGCTCGGCCTTGGACTTGAATCGGCAACCGAAGGCGGCGCCCAGCTTCACGCCCAGCGCGGACAGAGCAAAGGTAATCACGCCGATCAGCGTTACCGCAGGGACGATCTGCACGTCCAGGAAGGCGAAGGAAATGCCTACCGCCATAGCGTCGATACTGGTGGCAATGGCCATCACCAGCATCGTCTTGAAGGAGAGGGAAGGGTCAGCCTCCTCCTCTTCCTTGGACAGCGCCTCACGGATCATATTCACGCCGATAAAGCCCAGCAGAGCAAATGCCACCCAGTGATCCACCGAGCGGATGAAATCGGCAAAGAGGGAAGCCAGCAGATAGCCAAATAGCGGCATCAGCCCCTGAAATCCGCCGAACCACAGACCCACGGTGAGCATCTGCTTGGCACTTACCTTTCTGAGAGCAAGTCCTTTACAAATGGCAACGGCGCAGGCGTCCATAGACAGCCCTACCGCCAACAAAATCAGTTCCGGTAAACCCATTGAAACCTCCGAACACAAACATAATATGCAATTATTCATTATATCACAGAAAGAGGAAAAAGTCAAGAATCAGATAGCAAATGCAGAAATCGGGGATTTTTCCTTCAAAGTATTGACAAAGCGCATCTTTTGTGTTATACTACGAGTACAACCGAGGCGCCGTGCCTTGGAAATTCAGAAAGGATATGGTGAATTTTATGAAAAAACGCATTGCAATGCTGCTCAGCGGCCTGCTGGCACTGTCTCTTCTGACTTTTAGTATGACTTCTTGCCTGGAAGAGGGCACTCCCGAAGATGATGACGACGAGGATGAAAAGCAGACCGACGGCTCCAAGCTGAACGGCAAGACCCCCGAAGAGCTGTACGCAGAAGCGCTCAGCGCAGTGAACGAGTCCCTGAACTGGGAAATGGCCTCTACTCAGGAGATCAAGATGGTGATGACCTACAACGGCGAGACCGTTGAACAGGAGCAGACCCAGACCATCGAGCAGAAGATGAACGGCGAGGATGTGTACGTGAAGATCGGCGGCTCCGCGCTGGAGATGGAGAGCTGGTACGTAGACGGCATTTTCTACACCATCAGCGGTGACGTCAAGGCCAAGGCCGAGCTGTCGCTGAAGGAATATCAGGAGCAGATGACCGGCTCTGCCGATCAGACCCTACTGAACATCCCCTCCGAGTGGTTCAAGGACATCAAGTTTGAGGAGAAGGACGGTAAGAACTGTCTGAACTTCCACGTGAGCGGCGAAGAATACGCCGACGTAGTGGGCAATCTGTTCGAATCTATGAACATCGACGCCTCTGCCAAGATCGGCGAGGTAGACTACACCGTTGTCTTTGACAAGAAGGGCAACATTGAGCAAATCCTCTGCGATTTCTCCGCTGAATTTGAGATTCAGGGCATTGCGGTGAAGGCGGACTACCACACCGTCACCGACGTGAAGATCGGCACTGCAGGCGAGATTACCGCTCCTGCCGACGGTGACAGCTTCATCGACGTAACCGATCAGATGGACAGCATTGGCTGAGTTATCTAAAAGCAAACCTCCCGACGGGTATGGGTGATGTCCTTATCGGAGAAATTACAGTATGGGCATGGACATAGCTCTGTGCATTTGTTAAACAAATGCGAAACTTGCAAAAAACAGAAAGAGAGAACAATGTGGAAAAAACCACTTAGTTCTCTCTTTTCTTCTGCTTTTTTAGTGATATTCTTTGCTTTCGCAAAGAGTGATATTATTGCTGTTGCAATAGTGATATTGAAGCCTTACGGCTTCAGTGATATTCTATTCGCCTATAACTTGCGTAGCAAATATCACTCGGCGTAAGCCGAATACCACTGCGAAGCAATAGAACTCGCCACAGGCGAATAGAACTGGCGTGATACTCCGTTAAGAGTATCACGCCTAACCGTCGGGAGGTTTTTTGTGCAAAAGCGCAGTATCCTTATCGAATACCGTACTTCTCAATAATATAATCCATATCCTTGTCGCCGCGGCCGGAGAGATTGATGAGCACAGATCCGTGCTTCATGGTCTTGGCCAGATTGATGCCGTAGGCAACGGCGTGGGCGCTCTCGATGGCGGGGATGATGCCCTCGGTGCGGGCAAGTGTGTAGAAGGCGTCG
>JAFTMF010000001.1 GCA_017452565.1 Clostridia bacterium | reverse complement strand
GCACTCGCCCCTGAGGAGCTGAAAGCCCTCTATGCCCAAAACGGCTACTACATCATCGCCTACACCGACCACGACGTGATGATCCCTCACCACGATCTTTCCGACGAGCACTTCCTCGCCCTGGTGGGCTACGAGATGGAGGTGGATCAGCCCCGTCCCGAGGGTGCGCCTTACGCCAAAACCTGCCATATGTGCCTGATCGCTCTCTCCCCCGACACGACGGAGCAGGTTTGCTGGCACCGTGAGCGTTATCTCTTCGGCAGAGCCGTAGGATATCGTGAGCAGGCGAAGTTCGACGAGTCACTCCCCGATTACGTGCGCTCCTACACCCACGAAGGCATCTCCGATATGATGCAAAAGGGACGGGACGCAGGCTTCTTCGTCACCTACAACCATCCCAGCTGGTCTATGGAAGAGTATCCCGACTACGTGGGCTACAACGGGATGCACGCTATGGAAATCTGCAACTACGGTTGCTTCTGCGTGGGATACGAGGACTACGTTCCCCAGATCTACGATTCCCTGCTCCGTGCAGGCAAGCGGATCTACTGTACCGCTACCGATGACAACCACAATCGCAACAACGATTCCTGCGGTGGCTTTACCATGATCAAAGCAGATAAGCTGGAATACACCGCTATTACCGATGCACTGGTAAAGGGACAGTTCTACGCTTCCCAAGGCCCTGCCATCGAGGAGCTGTGGCTGGAGGGCGATATGGTGCACATCAAGTGCTCCCCCGCAAGAGCGATCTATATGAACACCGGCGTACGGAGAACCGCATTCGCCAGAGCCAATGCAGGCGAGACCATCACCGAGGCCACCTTCCGGGTACGTCCCGAGGATCAGTATTTCCGCCTCACCGTAGTGGACGAGGCAGGCAAGCCGGCGAATACCAACGCGTATTTCATCGATGAATGGTTATAAAAAGCAAAAACGGAGGCTTTCGCCTCCGTTTTTGGGTTTAATAGTGCCAGTTTTCAAAATCCACCGATTGGCCGGTGTCCTTCTCGCCTACGACCTGACCGAAGGGATTGAAGACGTACCGCCAAACGTCTGCTTTGATGATTCCGAAACCGCCGCCTGCATTGTAACAGGATTGTGCTTTTTCAAAGGTATTGCCGATATGCTCGGCATCGATATAGCGATTGACGTTCCAAGATAGTTGATCGTTTTTTACCTCCAAGCTGCTGCCCGATGCGCCGGGGACGGTATAGAACTGTCTCGGCTCGCCGCTGTTCGGGTCGCAGATGAGCAGCACTGCGGTATACTGTTCCCGGAAGAACTCGGTCAGCTCCTCATTTGTGCAAAGGGTTTCTCCGAATCGCCGGGTATAGCGATCCAGAATATCCTTTTGATTCTTTCCATTGGATTTCGGCACGATTCTGCCGCTGAGATAGACCAGTCCGTTAAACTCTACCATATCGGTGATCTGCTAGTTCTCGGTTTCGGTGCCGAAATCCACGGTATTTTTCACTTTGCCGTCCTTCTCCTGCATTAGCTGATCGCCCTTGAGCATCAGATAGGTATCGCCAACGGCAACCACCTTCTTGATGTTATCGCCGATGGAATCGTATTTTACATACTCCTCGCTCAGCAGATTGCCATCCATATCAATAGTTGCAATCCACATAGAATCGCTGTAGTAACTGAAGGTAAACAACGTAAACGTTTGATCCCGATTATACAGCACGTAGTCAACCTGAGGTTTGGGCATCCGGCTGTCGATATCCTTTTGCCAAAGCACTGTAGAATCGCCATCCAGCAGACAAATGCGCACCCAAGGATCATTCGTGGGATTCTCTTCTGCAAGACACATACCGGTTACCAAAACCTTCCCCTGTACAGGGCAAGTCTCCCAGACGTAGATGTCTTCGATTTTTCTTTCCCAAAGCTTCTGATCGTCCTGATATTTTTCGATTACGCTGTCTCCGCCCCCGCCATACTTCATATAGTAGGAATCATAATACCGCACGTTTTCCTCTGTTCCATCCTGATTGCCGATAGTTTTCCAGTTATACCCCAGCAGCCACAGACGCTTCAGTCCATCGGAATCCAAGGGCTTGGACTGGATCTCGTATCCCACAAGACCGCTTGCCAGCGCCGCTTCGGTTTTCTCATAGGTGAAGCTTTCGGACACGATATCCCGATAGATCTTCTTAATCTCACTGCGTGAAAAGCCCTCGGCAGAGAGATTGTATTCCTCGAAAAAGTCCATAGCTTCGTTATACTGTTTGGCTTCGTTTGCCAGTACGGTAATGCCGCCTCCGATGAGCAACAGTGCCGCCATCATTGCCGCCGTCACCGCAATGCGGGGACTAAATCGGCGACGGGACGGTCTTGCCTTCGCCTCGGCAGGTGCTTCGGGCACCACCGCATCGCAGACTGCCAGAATCTTCTCCTTCTCGGGAAGAGGAAGCGAGTCCAGCTTCTGCATTTTGTTGAGAATCGTTCGCTTTTTCATCTTTTTAACTTTTCCCTCCTTCAGCATTCATATTGCTGTCTGAGTTTTGCCAATGCCCGACGGTACTTCTTCTCTGCCGCCGCGGTGGTGATGCCCAGCGTTTTGGCCACCTCTTTGTGGGAAAGTCCACCGTAGAGATGGAGGGTCACCGCCTGCCGCTCCTCCTCGGATAGGATGCGCAAGAGATCCAGTACCTCTACCGCCTCCAGCAGACCGTCGTCCGAGGATCGGTCACCTGCTTCTTCCAGCGAGGTTTGGGGCTTGCGCCTTCGCAGAGTGTCAATGGCAATATGTCGTGTAATGGTGAGGATGTACGCCCGCGGGCTGCTTCCCGACCCATATCGGGTCGCGTAACGGACAAGCTCGATCATGGTATCCTGCAGGACGTCTTCGGCATCGGCGGTATTTTCCACAATGGTATAGGCCACCGACAGAATCAGCCGGCTGTAAAGATCGTAGATGTTCCCCAGCGCAGACCGATCTCCGGCCGCCAGCCGTCTGAGCGCCCGATCACCCTCCCGATCCGTGATCATTTGTTTAATGCTTGCCATTTTTTCACCTCCTTGAGATCTCATCTATTAAAGCGTTTGAGATCGCCCGTTTCGGACACGACTTTTTAAAAAAAGACGATTTTTTATAAAAATACAGTCCCGCCGATGGGGAGACAATCGCGCTCCCCTTGGTGGGACTCTATTATATCATATTTCTATAGCAAACGCAAGTTTCTATAGCAAACGCAAGTTTCTATAGCAAACGCAAGTCATTCTGCTTTGGTTGCGGAATAACCTGCCCGTTGCAGGCGGGCAAGGATCACCTCGTCCGCTACCTCTTCGGCATACGAGACGGTGAGCAAGCCCTTTTTTAAATCCACCCTGCCCGACAGACCGTGGATATCTCCGATCACCTCTTCCACACGGACAACGCACCGCTGACAGT
>JAFTMF010000012.1 GCA_017452565.1 Clostridia bacterium | reverse complement strand
GTTGCGCTCTACCAAATGAGCTAAATCCGCATCGAGTAGGTGTCCGCTACTCTCAACAAACCCTAAGGTTTGGTGCCTCCGGTCGGAATCGAACCAACGACACTGTGATTTTCAGTCACATGCTCTACCAACTGAGCTACAGAGGCAAATTAAAACCGATACGATACGAATCGTATCGGTTTTGGCGACCCGGAAGGGGCTCGAACCCTCGACCTCTAGCGTGACAGGCTAGCGCTCTAACCAACTGAGCTACCAGGCCATAACCATCCCGATTGGAACGGTTGGTGGAAACTATAGGGCTCGAACCTATGACCCTCTGCTTGTAAGGCAGATGCTCTCCCAACTGAGCTAAGCTTCCATTTGTTTTGCCCTCATCCTTGACGGCTTAGTCATTATAGCACATCGTTTTCTGTTTGTCAATAGGTTTTTGAAAAAAAATCAAAAATTTTTTAAAATATTTTATTGACGAAAAATCGCTCCTAAAATCGAATTTTTTCATCGACTTTAGGGCGATTTTCCATAGAAACTATGCTGATTTACGCTTTTCCCTCTTTTTTGCGGATCTCTTCGATGTCAGAACCGGTGAAAGAAAATTTATTATTGCAGAATTGACAGCCCACTTCGATGGCGCCGTCTTCTACCAAAATATTGTAGAGCTGAACGGGGTTGATGGTGAGCAGTGCACGGCCCATACGGTCACGGGAGCAGTCGCAATGATAGCCTACCTCGTACTCGTCGAAGACGTCGAAGGGGATACCCTTGAGGATGGTTTCTGCAATGGCCATATTATCGGGAGCCTGCTCGAAGAGGGCGCTCGCCTCTGCGATGATGGGCAGATTCTTCTCGATTGCCTGAATGGTCTCCTCTGCTGCGAAGGGGAGCAGCTGGATGAGGATACCGCCTGCGGAGATAACCTTGCCTCTGCTGTCCAGCTTCATACCCAGGGAGCATACCGTAGGGATCTGCTCGCTCTCGGCGTAGTAGGTGGCGATATCGCCTGCGATTTCACCGGAACCTATGTTGGTGATGCCGATGTAAGGTTCCTTCTCGCCGGTGTCCTTGACAACGTTCAGTGTGCCCTTGCCTACAGCACCTGCCACGTCGGTTTTGCCGTTTACCTTGGGCAGATCAACGGTGGGGTTCTGTACGTAGCCTTTGACGTTGCCCATATAGTCGGACACTGCCAGTACGTGACCGCATTTTCCGTCGCCGCGGAAGTTGACCGTGATGTTGTTGCCCTTGTCCTTGAGGGTACAACCCATCAGAGAAGTGGCGGTGAGTACCCGTCCCAGCACCGCGGTGGGGGTGGGAGCGGTTTGATGAATTTTCTTTGCTTCCTCTACCATATCAGCAGAATTGAGGATGAGCACCTGTGCGGATCCGTCTGCCGTCAGACCTCTAAGTAATTTTCCCATAATTTTTCGCAGAACCTTCTTGAAAGAAGTGTTCCCTGTCGTCACCTGCGGTGACGACTTACCTCCAAAGAACTTTTTGAAAAAGCAAAATTGCTTTGCAATTTTGCGGGTATTATATATACTTGTATTCCTAAAAACCTTTTCCTTGCCCGCCAAGTATTTGTCGGGCTTATCAGAAGTTTTTGAGGATGCTCGAAGGAACTTTTTTCAAAAAGTTCCTTCGAATTTATTTACTTCAATCTTTTCAATACCATTCCTGCTACCTTGTACACGTCGCCGGCGCCCATGGTGAGGATCAGATCGCCTGCCTTGGCGTTTTTTGCCAGATCATCGGCGATGGCCTCAAAGGAGGGGAGATAGCGTCTGCCGGTTTCCTTGGCCAGCAGTGCCGAGGAAACGCCCTTAGTGTCAGTCTCGCGGGCGGCGTAGATGTCGGCGAAGATCACCTCGTCTGCCGCGCCGAAGGCTTCCTTGAACTGGGGAAGCAGATCGTGGGTGCGGGAGTAGGTGTGGGGCTGGAAGATGCAGATCACGCGGTTGTAGCCCAGCCGTGTGGCGGCTTCCAGCGTTGCCTTGATCTCGTCGGGATGGTGAGCGTAATCGTCGTAGACGGCAATCTGTCCGCCCTCTACGGAGACGATGCCCTTTTGCTCAAATCGACGGGCGGCGCCTGTGAAAGAGGGGAATGCCGCTGCAACGTCGGCAGGCTCCACTCCGCAGGTGATGGCGACAGCCGCCGCGCAGAGGGAGTTGTAGACGTTGAACTCTCCGATTACCGGGAGTGTGATCTCGCAAAGGGGGATTCCCTTCTTGCAGAGGGTGTAGACACCCTTGCCGTGATCGTAGCGCAGATCACGGGGATAGAAATCAGCGTTCTCGTCGACAAGGGAGATGCCGATTACCCATCCGTCATAGCCGACAAGTGCCTTTTTCACGTTATCGCTGTCCATATTGGCAACAACGGCGTGGGAAGGCTCAATGGCTTTTCGGAAGGAAGCGATAATCGCTTCGATGGAATCAAAATAATCGGTATGATCCAACTCCACGTTGGTGATCACTGCGATGGAGGGCTCGAAGGAAAGGAAGGAGTCCTTGTACTCGCAAGCCTCGTAGACGAAGTAGTCCTCGCTGCCCGGTCGGTAGGCACTGCCGATTTGGGGCAGGATAGCGCCGTTGGCAACGGTGGGATCGTAGCCTGCGTGGATCATCAGATGGGAGATCATACTGGTGGTGGTAGTTTTGCCGTGAGTGCCCGACACGCCGATGCGGGTTTGATAGTCGCACATCAGATAGCCTAAAAACTCGCCGCGGGAGATCAGTGGAATGCCCAGCTCTACGGCGTGGGAGAGCTCGGGATTTTCCATTCCCAAAGCGGCGGTGTAGATCACCGCGTCCTTCCCTTCCACCGATTCGGGGAGATGACCGATGGTGACGGGGATGCCGGCTGCCATCAGTTTTTTTACGGCATCGCTCTCGCTGCGGTCACTGCCGGTGACGGCAAATCCCTTTTTCAGAGCCAGCAGAGCGATGGTGGACATAGAGATGCCGCCGATGCCTGCAAAATGCAGGTTTTTGGCACCGTCCAGAATTTCTTTGGTTTGTGGTTTCATTGACTCAGAACCTTTCCGTATGTTACGGTAATGATAATAATGTAAGCAAATCGTTGGAAATGCGTTTGATAAAATATATGTAGATCCAAGGCGAAAAAGTGAAAGATTCATCAATCGTTCACAGAACAGCCTTGTTTTCTTTGCAAAGTTCAAAAAATAATTTATTTAGAGTTCATATTTGTGGCGTATAATAGAAGCACAAACAAATATGTCCAATTCAGGAAAGAGGTTTATAGAATGCAAATTACCGACATTAAAGTCAGAAAACTATTTAACGATTCGTCCACTATGAAGGCAGTGGTTTCGGTGACCTTTGACGGTCAGTTGGCACTCCACGATATCAAAGTAATCTACGCTAAGGAGCGCTATTTCATCGTAATGCCCAGCAAGAAGAATGCCGACGGCACCTTCCGTGACGTGGTACATCCCATCAATGCCCAGTTCAGAGGAATGTTGGAGTCCGCAGTCATCGACGCTTACGATAAGGCGGTTGAGGAAGCGGCACAGATGGAAGAAACCGAGGACGGCGTTTTGGTTTTCGCCGACTAAAGAAAAATTGAATTTGGCAGGGGACTTTGCAGTCCCCTGCTTTTTGTTTGGTTAAGATTTTGCTACCAGCTCGTAGGTTTCAAAGCCGATGCCCTCGCAGTAGGTGACGATGACGCCGGTGGAAACGTCGGAGACGTAGGAGAAGGCGAAGGGCAGTACGATATTGCCCTCTTTATCGATCATACCCATCGTGCCGTCTTCACAGCCCAGCACTGCCAGACCTTGGATAAAGGGGCGTGCATAGCTGTAGATGGGCTGGGTAATCCACTTGCCCTCGATGCTGTAGTAGCCGTAGAGGCCGTTGCGCTCCAGCAGGATAATGCCTTCGGAGTAGCCTGCGATGGTATATCCTTCGGGAATGGGGAATTTGTTGCCCTTGGTATCAATGAGGAACTCTTTGTCCTGAATCAATCTGCCGTAGGAGTCGCTCATCATACTGGTGGTACGGATGCGCAGACGGAGATAGCCGTTGTCAAAGCCGGCAGAGCCGATGGACTCGATGCCCAGCGTGTCGGGGATGGCGAAGAAGTCTTTGCCATTCTGCCGTTTGCCGGTGAGGGGATCCTCGTAGAAAACGTATTGCTTACCGGGCTTTATTACCTGTCCCTTGCTTCGGTTGATGATCTGCAGGAAGTTATCGGTAGCGGTGACTACAACTGCAAGGCCTTCCTCGGAATAGTTGAAGGCACGGTAATAATTGCTGCTGTAGATGGATTTCTTATTTTTGTAGTTGATATAGTGATAGCCGCCCAGCGAGGAGCTGTAATGCGCCTCGTAAATGCCCTTATACAAGCCGAGAGGGATGGCAGGATAATCGTAGAACAGGTTCTGACGGAGATCGCCCTTGCCCACTTCCTTGAACTTTGTGCCTGTGAAGGCGTAATATTTGCCCTCGCCGTCGATGAAAACGGGATAATTGGAGTAATCACGGGCAAAATAGGGCTTTTTGTCCCCCAGATCGTCTATCAACAGATTGCCCAGCCGGTCATAGAGGGAGATCACGGTAACCTCTATCGTTTCGTAGCGGAAAATGGGCTCGGAGGGAGTGTTATCCTCGGAGGTAGCAGGGGGATTGGTAACCGGTGCATCGGTCACGGGAGCATCGGTGGTGGGGATGCCCGTCTCGGGCTCGCTCGTATTTGGGATAATCGTCTCGGGGGCGATGGAATCGGGGAGCGAGGTGACGGGGATCTCGATTTGCCGTTCCTCCACGCGGGAGATGAGCAGATAGCCCATATAAGGCTGAACGGTTTTTCTGCCGATCAGATGCGGGGTAGATACCGTAGTATAGTCGGCGTCCTTGCTGCTGTATTCCCGGGTGTATTTGATGATAATCTCACTGCCCGAGATAAAATCCTTTTCCAGCTGCAGCCGCTTTGCCAGCATATAGGCGTCGGAGCTGTAGCTCTGATAGGTAGCGGGACTCATTGCATCGGTGGCGGTGCCAAAGGATGCGGTGAGCTTTTGATGCAGCCGCACTCTCTCGGAGAGGGATACCTTAGAGCGATCGGAAGTGTAGCCTTCAATCAGACCGGTGTTGAAGGCGTTATTCAGATTGGTAACGTAGCTGGTAGGCAGATTGGGATTGTTCTCTTCTCCGGTAGAAGGAGGGGGATCGGGATTGCCGGGATCGGAGACCGACGGCGTAGTGGTGGTAGTAGTCGTGGTGGGCGGACGGAGGATTTGGTCGAAGGGAGATTTATCTCCCTTTTCGGTCACCTCGGCGGGATTGCCGATCAGACCGGTAGAAGCGGCGGTAGCGCCGAAGGCAAGGGCAAAAAACAGCAGGAGCGCCACAAATTGCACGATGCCCGATTTGATTTTGTGTTTCAGATACATAAAATAGCTCCTTTTGGGGAATTATCCGCAAGAATGGGTGCGAACTGTCGGGCGATCCCGACAACGGAGAGTATCCGGAGCTGTTATTTGTGATAATGACCGCCTGCAGCGATGTTGAATCCCCGATAGATCTGCTCCATCAGGATGACTCGCATCAGCTGATGGGGGAAGGTGAGGCGGGAGAAGGAGAGCCGCAGGTCGCAGGCCTTTTTGATCTCCTCGGGGAGACCGTCGAAGGCACCGATAACGAAGCAGACCTCGCTATATCCTCTTACCGGTACGTCGGAGAGAATCTCCGACAGCTGTTCGGAGGAAATCTCCTTCCCTTCCACGCAAAGGGCGATTTTGTAAGCCTTTTTGGGGAGATAGGGAGCAAAAGGCGTGCCGTCTTTGAGCTCCACTACCTTGGGAATGCAGTAGGCGGAGAGTCGTTTTTGATATTCTGCGCAGGCTTCTCTCAAATAGGACTCTTTCAGATTGCCTGAGCAGAGGATGGTGACAGTCAACATAAGTTAAATCAGACGGGTGGGCCGGTGACGGGAGGCAACCTCCACGTCCAGCGGGATGTTGTGTTCCGCAAGATAGGCAGAAACGGTGTCCAGCGCCTTTGCGGGGGTGTTGTTTTCCTCGGACAGATGGGCAAGGAGAATGCGCCTTGTGCCGTGGAGCGCCAGATAGGCCGCCATTTTGGCACTGTCTTTGTTCTCCAGATGTCCCCATCTGGAGGCGATCCGCTCCTGCAAATAGAGAGGGTAAGGACCGTTTTTCAGCATCTGCGCATCGTAATTGGCTTCCAATATCACGCCTTCACAGCCCGAGAGGGCTTCTGCCACGCTTTGAGCGCACATCCCCATATCGGTGGCAAGAGCGAAGCGACGATCTCCCGCGGTGACCACGTAGCCCACGCTGGCGCGGCTATCGTGGGGAGTGACGAAGGATTCTATCTTCACCTGGCGGGATAGCTCCACCGTGTAGAGGGGATCGTGTGCCACGATGCAATCGGGATCGACACCGCCGAGCCACTCTGCCGTTTCCACGGCGGCGTGGATGGGAATGTGCTCGTATTTAGCCAGCATCTGCAGACCTTTAATGTGATCGGAGTGCTCGTGGGTGACGAATACGGCACAAATATTGGAGAGATCGCTGCCAAGCGACCGCAGAGCGGTGGAAATCGCTCTGCGGCTGATGCCTGCGTCAATGAGAAATTCGCATTTTCCGTGCTTTACCCAGCAGCAGTTGCCGGAGGAGCCGGAGGAGAGAGTCCAGATTTGAGTGATCTCGCTCATTACAGAGTGCAGATTGCGCCCTGCTGACGGATCATCAGAATGTGGGTTGCGCCCTCGCCGAAGATGGGATCCAGCAGAGCTACCAGACCTGCTGCAGCCTCGGTGGGAACGAAGGCCTGAATAGTGCCTGCAAAGCCGCCGCCGTGAACACGGCAAGCGGAGGGCTTATCGCTTTCACAACCGTTCAGATATGCCTCGGTGAGTGCCAGTGCCAG
>JAFTMF010000107.1 GCA_017452565.1 Clostridia bacterium | reverse complement strand
TGCCTGCCCGCCCTCCAGGGGCAAGCGCAGGGTGAAGTCATAGTCCATAGGGGCCTCCATGATTGTAGTTTGTAACGGCATTATAGCACATAGGATGCGATTTGTCAATCGGGTGCGTCACTCTCGCCCAATCTTCCGAAAGCAATGTAAATATTGGCAGGGCGCCAAGGGCGACGAAAAAGCCCCCTTTCGGGGGCTGATTCTGCCGATGGGTTTATGCCCCAGCAGCGCCTTTGGCAGAGGCTCTTTGCCGGATGGCTCTGCGGATCAGCAGGATGAGGTTTTGCAGGGCAAGGGTTGCAAGGGTGAAGAGCAATGCCGACACCGTCCAGTGGACGTAATTGGCGATATGCAAAAAAGGGATCGGGAAAAACAGGAATATATCTCCAAATCCCATCATGTAGCCGATCAGCAGGATGGGTGCACCGTACAACGTGGACTTGTGGGTGGGCAAACCAAACCATGTCAGCACAATCAGCAGAGCAGCCAAAATCGGCACAAGAATGAGCAATACCCAGTAAAAGCCCCCTCGATCCCAATCGAGAGAAAGGAAGGTTGTGAGCCACACAGCACCAAACACAAGTACGTTATTGTGTGCCACCCAAGCCACTTCGCAAAGCATACCTGTCATAATTTGAAAAGCAGTTTTCATATCGTCCTCCTTGAAGCAAACCGCAACAGCAAGCACCGCTCGTTTGGTGGTCTGTTATCGGTAGTGTGATAATGCTATCATACAATTATGAACTGCCCGTGAAGGAAGTGTAAATACTTGGCAGGGCGCCGAGGGAACGGAAAAGGACACCGAGCGGTGTCCTTTTCCGTCTTATGTAAAGATACTTTGACCTTACCCTACCAGCGATAGAAGGGCAACGGCCAAAATAAATGCAATGAAAACGGTTGCTACCGTCATAAGGATTCCGAAAACAGCTTTGGCAAGTCGAGCCTTTTGTTGTTTCATTAAATACAATGAAATCACCCCGCCAAAACCGCCCAGAGCACCGCCAATCGCTCCGCCTACCACGGGGAAAATCTCACAGAGCGCTGCACTGTTTCCCCAAACCATTAAAAACACGAACGGGAGAATCGCAAAAGCGATTTCAAACCAACTCGCCTTGGGAGACAACTGCACCGTCTCCCCCTCTATGTACAGGTTGACGCCCGTAAACAGATTGCCTTTCACCTGCGCCTTTTGGTCGTTTACCATAAACTCCGTCTTGGATAGAGCCTGCGCAGTCGCTCCATTGATCGTCAGCGTTTTTTTGCCGCTCCAAAAGCTTTCGTCATATACGATTTCACCGTAAACCGGATGCTTTACAAATTCTTTCATCGTGTTTCTCCTTTTTGGTCATTCGATCGTGCGCTACGCCATCGTAGGCTTGGTTTAATTATACCACACACGGTGCAATTTGTCAATGGAAAAACGCAATTTGTATTAAGATTGTGATTATTGCAGGGGGATTCGAACTATACTCCCGCAAGCGGCGATGCGACAAAAGCGAGAGCAACCGGCGCCTTTCCTTGCTTTATTATATCACATTTTCGTGAACAGATCAAGGCAAAGCCTTGTGTAGCATCAATGAAGCATCGCCTACGGCGATATGAAGCGGTAACTGCAACAAGTTGCAATTGCCATGAAGCGTTCCACAAGCGGAACACGAAGCGAAGCGCGCATCCTCATGTGGCGAAGCCACGCTTCATAGCCGAAGGCTGCTTCATTAGCGAAGCGTCTTCATGCGCCGCAAGGCGCGCTTCATTCAAAAAACGCACCTTTGTCTGGAAGACAAAGGTGCGATTTTTGCTGGCGGAGAAAGAGAGATTCTGAACTCTGTTTTGCGCTGACGTTTGTACAAGCCGATCGTAATTCGAAATCTCGCGCAAAACTCCCATTTTTGCCTTGCAAAAATGGGAGAGAGTTCTCCCCCACCATGTTTCGGCAAAATAAAAAGGAGCACTGTGTGCTCCTTTTTATTTTGGCGGAGAAAGAGAGATTCGAACTCTCGCGCCGGTTTCCCGACCTACACCCTTAGCAGGGGCGCCTCTTCACCTACTTGAGTACTTCTCCGTAGCCGCTGAAATATTATAGCATATCTTTCGCAACTTTGCAATAGGGGATATTGTAAACAATTTGTGAACTAATCGCCAACCTCCCCTTCCCTCTTGACAACGGCGGGGTTCTACTGTATAATAATTGTACTAACCAACCGATTCAGTAATCATCCCCCGAAAGGAGAACTATATGAACGAATCTACCTTCGACCCCATCCCTACCCCCGAGCCTGCGGAATCTGCTTCCCCTTCTGCTCCCGCTGCGGATGAACCGATGTTTATGCTCTCCGGCAAAAAGCGCCGGACTATTTGGCCTTTTATCGTCATCCCACTTGCCTGCCTGATCTTGCTGTTCGGGCTCGTCGCATTTTGGTTTACCCGACCCAAGACCATCCTCAACCAAACCCTCGCCGGCTATGCCAAGACCTGGATGGGCGACGATTCCATCTTTGCCGCCTTGGCCGAGGTGGAGGATGCGGACAAGATTCATATGGAGCTGCTCAACGGCAAAGTCCATCACTCCCCCATCCACTTCGATCTGTACGCTCTCTCCGGCCGCGGCCGTGTGGCACAGCTTGCCGTGGACGGTGAGAAATATCGCTTCTATGCCACCCCCAATGCCATTATGGTAGCCGGCTCCACTTTGGACGGCAAGGTGTACGGCATCAAGCCCGAGGGCATTTATCAGCAGTTTGAGACCTCCATCTTCCACCCCACCGCCGAGGGCAAATACGGCATTCCCCTTTACAAGCACGAGCTGTACGATTTGGAGCAGGCACTTTGGGAGTTCGAGCGTGCTTATCACGCCGAAGAGCCCACCGCATCGGTGGATTTCGGCGGCGAGTATTACGATCTGCTCATTGACTGTCTGCTGGATGATGCGGATATCGAGATCAGCGAGAAGGGCGACAACCGTGAGATGGTAATCACCCTTTCCCCCGAGGCGCTGGAGGATGCCATCTACTCCTTCTTCTCTGCCCTCACCACCGACGAGGAGCTGATCGCTTATCTGGATGCCTACTCTCCTATGGACCCCCAAGTGGACGATTTCGCCAACTGGACCGAGGAGTTTGAGTGGCTGATGGAGCAGGCCGAGAAGAGTGCCGAGAACTACCGCACCCTGAAGGTTTCCCTGACCGTGCGGATGGAATACACTCCCTTTAGCCGCCGCTTGCAGGGACTCTCCGTGACCTTGGAAAACGAGGACGGCCCGATGACCCGCTTGTCGCTGGACACCATTCAGACCGGCTACGCCGTTCTGTCTATGTCCTCGAAGGGCACCAAGACGATGGAGATTCGCCTGACTCAGAACGCCAACGAGTTCCGTGTGGAGCTTGCCGGGCTCACCAATCGTGGAACGATGCTCACGGTGATGGATCTGCACTATCTTGCAGAGGCGGACGGCAATTATCAGCTGTCCCTGAGCATGCGGGATGGAAACGTGCCGGTGGAATACATTCTCCGCGGAATCAAGAGCGAGGGCGACGGCGTGCAGCGGATCACGCTGGATCATCTGCAAATCAAGGGCACGGGCGAAGGCGACGGAACCGTGAAAATCGGGCTGACCGTGGACATCTACGAGGACGCCGAGTCTCCCGAGATCCCCCGAAAGTATCGGAATCTGATGACCATCACCGATTGGGAAATGGATGCGGTTGCAGAGCAGATCGGCGTCAAACCCGACAAGCTGGGAGAGAAGCTGAAGGAGATCATCGTATCTCTCACCGAGGACGTTCCGTATTGAGATAAGAGATTGCCCAACTTCCGAGGAAGTTGGGCAGTTTTATTCGCCTTCGGCGAGTGATATTGCTCCGCAGTGGTATTCGGCTTCGCCGAGTGATATTCGCTTCGCGAGTTTTCACTGCGAACGCAGTGAGCAATACCACGCCGACGAAGTCGGCATATCACTGTCGCTTCTGCGACAATATCACGCCGACGAAGTCGGCATATCACAATTGCCCAACTTCCGAGGAAGTTGGGCAATTATCATTACTTGCACAGGCCGTTTGCACGAATAACTGCGCAGATGGCGTCTACTGCGCCCCTACACGCCTCTTCGGTGGCGGCTTCGGACATCACGCGGATCACCGGCTCGGTGCCGCTCTTTCTGAGGAGCACCCGTCCGCTGCCGGCAAGGGCCGCTTCGGCATCGGTGACCGCCTCTTTCACTGCGGGATGGTTCATCACCGCATCCTTATCGTCCACACGGAGGTTCACCAGCACCTGCGGGAACATCTTCATAGGCACGGCCAGCTTGGAGAGGGTGGTCTTGCCCTCGATCATTGCCTCCATCAGCATAATGGAGGTGAGGATGCCGTCGCCGGTGGTGGCGTACTTTCGGAGGATGATATGCCCCGATTGCTCGCCGCCGATGGTATGACCGTTCTGCACCATATTTTCGTAGACGAAGCGGTCGCCTACTTTGGTGGTTTCGTAGCCCACGCCCAGCTCATCCAGCGCCTTGAACAGACCCATATTGCTCATCACGGTGGCAACTACCTTGCCGCTGAGGGTGCCGGTGGCAAGGCCGTTCTGAGCGAAGATATAGAGGATATGGTCGCCGTTGACTTCATTGCCTTTTTCATCTACCGCAAGGCAACGGTCGGCGTCGCCGTCATAGGCAAAGCCCACGTCCAGATTGTTGTCCAAAACGAACTTTTTCAGCCCCTCGATGTGGGTAGAGCCTGCGTTTTCGTTGATGTTCAGGCCGTCGGGCTCGGCGTTGATGACGTAGGTTTTGGCGCCCAGCGCATCGAACACCGCCTTGGCGATAGACCAAGCCGATCCGTTGGCGCAATCCAGACCCACCCGTTTACCCTTGAAGGAGCGGGTAGCAAGGGAGATAAGATAGCCGATATAGCGGTTTCTGCCTGCGGAGTAGTCCACGATGCGGCCAAGGTCTGCGCCTGTGGCAAGGGGGAGATCGCCCTCGATCCCCAGCTTGGCAAGGTCGCCGTCGATATAGGCTTCCACCAGGTCGGTAGTCTCGTCGTCCATCTTCTCGCCGAAGCGGTTCACCAGCTTGATGCCGTTATCGTAGAAGGGATTATGGGATGCGGAGATCATCACGCCGCAATCGAAATCGTCCCGCACGGTAACGAAGGACACGCTGGGGGTAGTGGTCACGTGGAGCATATAGGCATCCGCACCCGATGCGGTGAGTCCCGCCACGATGGAATATTCGAACATATAGCTGGACAGACGTGTGTCCTTGCCGATGACGATCCGGGGTTTATGCCCCTCCTTGACTCCCGAGATAGGGTTGCTGTAGTACCAGCCCAAGAACCGTCCGATCTGATAAGCGTGCATGGATGTGAGGACGCGGTTGACCTCGCCTCTGAATCCGTCTGTGCCGAAGTATTTTCCCATAATCTTTCCTCCTAAAATTGAAATAGAAACGTGAGGTATGGCAGCGTATTCGTCTGCCCATTCTATTTTTATTATAGCATTTTCGGCGAAAATGTCAACGGGATTGCAAATTGTTCACAAAGCGGTTACAAAACGGCCATAAAATGGCGGGGAGAATTTGGTATACTGAAAATGTGATAATGTGCGCCGAGATTGGGTTGTTGCAAACCGTTTCACGGACCGTCGAGGACGTAGCAGAAAGCCGCAGAGCGGCGTCTGCGCAACGGGAGAGGTCCGTTGCCGTCGCCCACCGTGCCCCTTCGCACGCCGTGACCTTGGTGCAGATCGATTCACGGGGCGTCGGGGTCGTCTCCCCCTACAAGGTATGTGCGCCGAGATTTGGTTGGTGCAAACCGTTTCACGGACAGTCGAGGACGTAGCAGAAAGCCGCAGAGCGGCGTCTGCATCGCCCGCCGTTGCCCCTTCGCCCGCCGTTCCCTTGGGTGCGCCTTCCCCTTTTCCACCACACAACATCGGATAGTCGAATTGACTACCGCAACCTCTCCCCTCGAGGTTTGCGGAAACGCTCCGCACTACCTCCCCACGATTTATGAAAATATCCAGTGAATTTTTATACAGACAGATGAGGCGCTTCTCTCCGCTTTTGGAGAAGATGAGCGTGGAGCGCCAGCGGCAAGGGCAGGATCGGCTGGGCAGTGTGCTCAGCGCCCCCTATCGCCGCAGGGTGCAGATTGACCCGATCTCCCTTCCCTCCTGCCCTGCCGTGTGGGTGACCCCCTCGGATGGGCGTGCCCTTTGGGACGAGCGCTCGGTGATCCTATACCTCCACGGCGGCGGCTACGTCACCGGCGGACATCCTTACGTCAGCGGTGTGGCGGCCAGACTTTGCGACCGTCTGTCGCTGCCGGTGCTGGCGCCCGTTTATCGCCTCGCACCCGAGCATCCCTATCCTGCCGCCTTGGAGGATGCCCTTGCCGCTTGGGAGCGGCTGCTTGCTATGGGCTATGCCCCCGATCGCATCCTGCTTTGTGGAGAATCGGCAGGCGGCGGACTTTGCCTTGCCCTTTGCCTATCCTTGAAGGCAGCAGGCCGTCCGCTTCCGGCAGGACAGATTCTCCTCTCCCCTTGGGTGGATCTCACCCATTCGGGAGACAGTATTACCGCAAACGCCGACACCGATCCCACGCTGACCCTCTCAAAGCTGGAGTTTTTCGCCGAGAGCTATTGCGGATGCGATCCCGAAGCTCGGAAAAATCCCCTCTGCTCGCCGCTACTGGGCGATCTGTCGGGGCTGTCCCCCTCCCTGATCATTGCCGGCGATGCCGAGATTCTGGCCTCCGACAGCACTCGGTTGCACGAAACCTTGCTGGGGGCAGGATGCCAGTCCACACTGCGAATGTCGCCGAGACTTTGGCACGCCTACACCCTCTACCCCATCGCCGAGGCAGAGGAAGATTTTAATCAAATGGACACTTTTATGAAAAATCTGTCCGCAGAATGGAGTCCGTTATGAATGAACGCCCCCGTCAGCGATGGCTGAAGCTGGATAACGCCGCAAAAGTCTATCCTGCCGCCCGAAGCCGCGCTTGGAGCAATGTCTACCGCCTTGCCTTCGATCTCACCGAGCCGGTGGATCGCCCTGCTCTGGAGCGGGCGCTGGAGCGCACCGCCAAGCGATTCCCCTACATTTGCGCTCGGCTGGGCACCGGTCTGTTCTGGTACTATTTAGAGCCGGCTGATCAGCCTATTGAAATTATGAACGAGCTGTCTGCTCCCTGCACCTGTATGAGCCGGGAGGAGACCAGACGGTGCTGTATGCGGGTGCGGGTGTACGAAAACCGCATCGCCGTGGAGATTTTCCACGCCATCACCGACGGCAACGGCGGTCTGGTCTTTCTGAAAACGCTGGTGGCCGCCTATCTGGAGGAGCGCTACGGCGTGGTGGTTCCCCCCGTCTGCGGCGTGGCAGATCTTACGAAGCGTCCCACCCAAGCCGAGCTGGAGGACAGCTTTATCCGCAACTGCGGCGAGGTAAGCCGTCCCCGAAAGGAGCCTATTGCCTTCCGCATCCCCGGCAAGCGTGCCCCCGAAGAGCCTCTCTCCCTGATCCGTGGCGAGATTGACGTGGAGGCGCTGAAGTCTGCCGCCAAATCCTACGGCGTGAGCATCACCACCTATTTGGTGGCTGCGCTGATGTATTCTATGCAGGCAATTCAAGCGGAGCACCATCCCATCCGCGCTCTGCGAAAGCCCATTCGGGTGCTGGTGCCGGTGAATCTCCGCCCCTTCTTCGGCAGTACCACCCTCCGAAACTTCGTCCTCTTCGTCACCCCCTCCATTGATCCCAAGCTGGGAGCGTACACCTTCCCCGAGATCATTCGGGCGGTGCATCATCAGCTGGGGCTGGAGCTCACCGACAAGCAGCTGCGCACCCGTATCACCAAAAACGTGCAATCCGAGCTGAACCCCATTTTGAAGGCGGTTCCGCTGTTTATCAAAAATCCCGTGATGTGGACCATCTATCGGGTGGTGGGCGAGCGTGCCTCCAGCCTCACCATCTCCAATCTGGGCAACGTGACCCTCCCCGACGAGATGAAGCCATACGTGACCGGCATCGACTTCGTGCTGGGAATGCAGTCGATTCTGCCCTATAGCTCCTCTGCCGTGAGCTACGACGGCAAGCTGCGCCTGACCTTCACCCGAAGCATTCCCGAGCCTGTACTGGAGCGGGTGTTCTTCCCCTTCCTGCGCTCTCAGGGCATTTGCGCCAAGATCCGCAGCAACTGAGCTTGTTTGATGCAAGAACAAGAATAGGAGATTTATTATGGCATATTGCGTACACTGCGGTGTGGAGCTGGAAAAAGGCACGCCCGCCTGCCCTCTTTGCAACACCCCCGTCATTGATCCTGCGGAGTTGGGTTTTCCCCCTCCCCGTCCCTTATATCCCGAGGACAAGCCTGCCGGCATCCCCAAGCTGAGCCGACGGGTAATTCTCATCCTCACCTCCCTGCTGATTCTGATCCCCTCCTTCGTCACGCTGGTCTGCGACCTCTCCCTGATGGGCGGGGTGACTTGGTCTGCCTACGTGTTGGGAGCGGCGGCAGGCATTGTGGGCGGACTGGCCGTCCTGCTGTATGCAAATCCTCTGCGTGCCTTCGGAAAGGTGCTGGTGCTGGGCGCGATCTGGTCGCTGTACTCTTTCTTCGTGGAATATTGGATGCATCGTGAGCTGCGCTTCCCCTTCGCACTTCCCTTCGTCGTTTACGGCACGCTGATGATCGCCCTGCTTTGTCTGGTTGGTCGGCTAATGCGGAAAAATCCCCGTCCGCTTTTGCTGGTGGCGCTGTTTTTCCTGCTGGCCGGCGGATTCTGCGTGCTGATTGAGTGTCAGATCAACTTGGCCTACAGCATCATCCCCCGTGCCCTGTGGAGCGTTTATCCTGCAGGCACCGCCATCCTGCTGGCAGGCGTGTTCGTCACCATCGACCGCAGCACCACGCTGAAAGCGAATTTGAAGAAGAAGCTGTTTATATGAAAAAGCCGTCCGACGGAGGTCGGGCGGTCAGATTACTGGCAAAGTAGCTTTTTTAACATACTATCGGTAAAATGCACAAAGAAAAAACTGAATGAGCCTCCCTCCGAGAGGGCGGTAGTTCGCTTTAGGCGAACTACGATGGAGCCTGCGTGACTAAATCATAGCACATTGGCTTAAAAAATGCATACTTTTTTGTGCTCGCACTCTCCTTCAGTCGCCTTGCGGCGACAGCTCCCTCCCGGAGGGAGCCTCGGGTTTGTGCAACTTTTCAAACATCTTCTTCTCAGGGAGGTTTGTCAGTAGCCTGAAAATCCACCCTTTCGGGTGGATTTTGTACCTTCATTTGCAATTTGCCATTTGCAACTTGCAATTTTCTTTTACTCGTTCTCGTCGGTATGTACCGCCAACGTCTCTTCCCAAACGGCGC
>JAFTMF010000106.1 GCA_017452565.1 Clostridia bacterium | reverse complement strand
TTTTCGGCTTCATATTTGCATCTCCTTTTCTCGGCGTCCCCTTCACACCCAATCCCGTCTCGCCTTGGAGGCGCAGATGAGCAAAGCGATCAGCCTGCCGATGGCGGACAGCAGGATAAACGCAAGCATAACCAATACCAGCAGGATGCCGGTGGCGACGTTCACCTCGGCCATCGGGAAGAAGTTGATGGAGAGGGCGGATTTTGCGGCAAACAGCAGGACGGTAAACAGAATACTGCTCCCGAGGCTGACCAGCGCAAAGAGGATCATCTCGTCTAACAGTTTGTATTGCAGGAATACTCGGTACAGCACAACGCCTGCCAGCGCAACCACTGCGATAATCAGAAACAGCAGGCGGGGCGAAAGATCGTAGGCAAAGACCGATGTGCTCAAATCCATCAAGACCAGCAGACAGATCGCCTGCAAAAAGCCGTCAGAAAGGGCTTGTAACCAAATCGTTTTATTCATTATTTCACTCTCCTGACTAATAAATCAATTCCGGCAGCCGCCGCACAGCCCAGCCCGTAGGCAACAATGTCGCCCCAGTCAAAGACCGAGCCCACGGCGATCTGTACCGTCTCATTGGTGATGCCCAGTAGCGCCACTACGTCCACCGCTTGGAGCAGCTCCACGGTGAGGGCGAAAAGGAAGATCAACAGAGGCAGAATCCGCAATTTCGTGGGGAATACCGTCCGCGCGGCGGTGTAGAGGAAGAGCACCACCACGAAGTCGCCGAAGGTTGCCCGTAAAAATCCGGTGGTGCCTGCCAGCAGACAGAGGGAGATCAGCAGAAACAGGGATGCTCCCCCGTAAATCAGACGCAGAGTGCGGTGGCTCATTGGCTCACCCCCAAGGGCAGGATAGACAGAATCTCGTTGATGGCATCGTTGGCCATATGCTCGGTGAGGTTGTAGGCGAAGGCGTTATCGTTGGCAGGGAGCTTATCGCCTCTTTGCAGGCCGTACTCGTCGCACTTGTGGAAATAGATTCTGCAAAGCTCCTTTTCTGCCGCCTCGGATGCGGCAGTGTCCTCGCTCTCGTATACCCGAATCAGCGCAGGGACGGCGGCGTCCGAAAGCTCGCCCAAGAAGGCGGCGTCCACGGTGGAGAGTTTTCCGCTTTCCCAAGCCCACACGTTATACTCGGCAACAATGCGGTCGGGATCTAAATAGGTCACCGTGCCCACGATCACCAGCGCTGCCGCCAGTACCACGGGCAGGGAGCGGAAGTTTTTGAAGATCTGTCCGATGATGAGAATGAGGAACAGAACCGCCAAGAAAATCATAATGGCAGAGGAAACCAACCGCTTGGGAGTGAGTCCGTAGAGGTTCACGTAGAGCACCATCTTGGCAAGGGCGGTGGAGATCAGCAGCAGATTGAAGGCGCACAGGAAGATCAGCATTGCCTTCACCACCACCGCTCCCCGATCCTTGCGGGTGAGGCAGATGCCGAAGCTCAGCAGAACCAGCGTCACCATAGAAAAGGCGAAGAGCTCGAAGAAGCCCCGACGGGCATACTCGGCGGCGGTCATTTCCTCGGGAAGGATGCCCAAAAAGCCGTTAAAGAAGTAGGACAACTGAGAGAAGAGATAAGCAAGGCACAAAAGGCAGATCGAGCCGTAGAAGCCCAGCAGCAGAGCGCTGGCGATGCCTACCCGTTCCCCGGAGGAGGGGGCAACCGATTTGTTGCGCAGATGGAAGAGGGTGCCTGCCACGGGATAGAAGAAGATGGCCGCTAAAATCAGTGCGATCACCAGCTCGAAGGCGCTGTCTAAGATGGTGACCAGCAGATCGCTGATGGCGCTCCCGATGGATGCCATCATACCGTCGAAGGCGGCGTCGGCAGAGGTGAGGATGGGGATCAGGATGCACAGTACCGGCAGTGCCAGCAAAATTCCTGCCACAAAGCCCCAAGGGAAGGGACGTTTGCCGGGAGCGGCTTCCTCCTTCTCCAATCGGCGCAGGCGTTTGTAATCGGCAAGGCTCTCGCCCAGCTCCACGATGCCCTCGAAGAGTGCGCCCACCGAGTGGAGGGCGGCGGTGAAAAGATCGGCAAGACGATGGTGCGCACCGCCGTGTCCCGATGCCAGCGACAGCCAGCAGATCAGCATACTCCCTTGAATGAGGAAGACGGCAGACACCACGCCCACGTGATGGGTGATGGCGTAAACGGGGGTGAAGAGTACGCTGCAGAGTAGGCACAGCTTTGCGGAGAGGGAATTGTGCCAGCCGGGCGCTCCCTTCATATACCAAACGGCGGCGGCAACGGCGAAAAGCCAAACCACGGCAAATCCGATGGCCAGCCCGCCCGAAAACAGTACCCAAAACAGCAAGGTCAGAACGGCAAAGCTGCCGATGAGAGCATAGATTTCTCGCTTGGTTGCAAGTAATTTTTCCATAATAGTCTCCTTATTGGTAATCGAATGGTTTAACAGTTAGGGCTAAAGTCAGTATCAGAGAAATCCCATTTGGGATTTGGGCGCACCTCTCCCATATAGATAGAAGGAGAGGAAGGGTAGGAGTTGCGCTTGGCGCAACTCCAGTAGTTCGCCAAAGGCGAACTACAGCGCCAAAGGCGAACTACAGGTTAGCGGGGGCTGTCTTCCTCTTCGTAGGAGAGGAGATCGGCGGGCTGGCAGTCCAGCTCTCTGCACAGCGCCTCCAAGGTGGAGAAGCGGATGGCCTTGGCCTTGTTGTTCTTGAGGATGGACAGATTCGCTTGGGTAATGCCCACCCGATTGGCCAGCTCGCCCAGAGAAATGCGGCGGCGTGCCATCATAATATCCAAATTTACAATGATAGTTTTCATAATCGCAATCACTCTTTCTCGGCTCACTACTGCTTAAATCGTGAGACTGTTTTCTTCGGCGATTCTGCAAGCGGTTGCCAGCAGACAGATCAGCACCTGCAGGAGCAGAGCGATGAAGAGAGCGGCAAAGGAGATAGCGGTCAGCGGAATGTAGCCCCAGCCGAAGCAGATGCAAATCACGCCCACGTAGAGGGCACAGACCGAAATAATCCGGAACAGGGTCACGTTCTGCATAGTGAAGATGCTATCCTTGCGGACGTTGTCCAGCAGCTTCGCCAGCAGACCTAAAATGATATAGCCGGCAGGTGCGCAGAAGTAGAAGGGAACGGTGATCCGCTTCACGGCGCGGGGGACGTCCCGCAGACCGTACTCGGTATAGTACCACTCCAAAAAGGTCGGCAGACCGAAGACCATCGCCGTCAGCAAAACGATGAGCAGCAGGGTAATCACAAAACTGATGATGGTATAAATCTTTACGTGCTTCATAGAAAAATCTTCCTTTTCTCGTTTGTGTTTTCAGTATAACACGAGATTATCTCTTTGTCAATAGAGAATTATCGAAAAACAATAAATATTTTGTGAACAAGGCGAAACAAGCCCTCCCCTACCGGGTGCGGTGGGAACCGTTCTTGCCTTGCACCGACCCGCCTTGCGCAGGTAGCACAGACGGGCGCACACAGTGCGCCCCTACGGGGATTGTGCGGATTGCCCGCCTTGGCCTCCCCTGCCGTCTCGGCCGCTACCGTCTCGGCCGCTACCGTCACCGGCCTCTTCCGCCGCCGGCCTCTCCCGTCTCGGACTCCGCCTGCGGCAAACGTCCGATCCACCCTCCCCAGAGGGGAGGGCTTGGGGTGGTGCGGATCGCTTGTGTATCTTCCCGATCCAACGAAAAAGCCGCCCTTGCAGGCGGCTTTGGGTTCGTTTAGTTGTTGGGGATGACGGTGTGCTCGTTTTTTACACGGCGCAGGATGAGATGGGTCTTGGTCACCGACACACCCTCGAAGGAGCGGACGGTGCGGTAAATCTCTTCCAGACCGTCGGTGGAATCGGTGACGATCTGCAGAATGTAGTCGAAGTCACCGGTGACACAGTCGCAGGAGACGATGTTGGGCAGTGCCATTACCATTGCGATGAAGTTGTCGGCGTACTGAGGATGCTCCAGCGCAACCTCCATAATGGCGGACACGCCGTTGCCGATCTTCTTCTGGTCGATGATGACCGTATATTGACGGATAATCCCCGCCTGCTCCATCCGCTTGATGCGCTCGGTAACAGCCGAGACAGACAGCTTAATGGAATCGCCGATGGCAGAAGCCTTGGCACGGGCATTTTCCTTCAGATGATGTAGAATTTTCAGATCAATGCTATCCACTTTTTTCCTCCGAAAACAGAAAAGTCGTTAATGAACTATATTCTACCACAAATATTTTCGTAAATCAAGAGGTTTTGCAAAAATATTTTTTTATTTTCCGCATTTTGATTCCGTTTTCAGTATCGGTTTCGGCAATGGGCTCAGCACTGCTTTCTGCCGCCGCGTCTCTCCCAAAGTCCGCGCAGCCAGAAAACCACCACCGACAGCATATTCAGCGTTTCGGTAATCACACCGGGGATCGAGCCGTTCAGCAGATTATACACCATCCATCCGGGGGAGACGGCAAAGAAGTGAACCACGCGGATCACCTGCGCTCTCTGACTCCAGAAGAGATAGGAAGCGGCGGTCATCACCACGCCCAGCACGAAGTCGGGGATGCCTACGCTGACCCCGGGGATCAGCAGGAACAGGAAGGGGGCGGCCAAATAGGCCAGCGACAGAGTGTGCATAGCAATCTTGCCCGTGAGTTTGCGGGAGTCGGTGAAGAGGATGGCAAAGTTTCGCAATACGTTCAGCGCGTTGAGGATCGATCCGGTGATCGCTCCCAGCAGACCGAAGTGGATGGAGAACAGACCGGTGGCCACTGCCATCACCCAGAGCGTTCCCCGCGGATTCTTCACTTGAAAGGAGAGGCAGACGGTTGCCATCGCGGCATAGCCGATGATCTGCGCCAAAATAGGAATCATACTTGCTCCTCCTCCGGGAAGTTCGCTGCAGTCTCTTTTCTTTGCAGGACGATGAGCAGAAGCGCCAATACGATGGACAGAATCGCCAGCGCAAAGAGCAGAAGCTTTACGCCTTCATTGGTAAAGAGAATACGTTCAGGGAAGCTGTAATCGAAACGGAAAATGACGATAGCGGCAACCGAGGGCAGTCCCCACAGTCCGCTGCACAGCAGACGAAGGGATCGGGTGCGCCTATTGGTCAGGCAGGTCATCCGCATCGCCGAGAGCAGGTTGATGATCGCCAGTACCAGAATCAGACCCTTGGTCAGCGGGTGATTGATAAAAGCCATCGCAGAGTTGAAGCGGTCGGTGATCGAACAGGTGAGGAGGATCAGCGACAGAATGAGAGAAAGATGAGGGGGAATCCCCAAAATCCGTTGTTTCATAATCGATTACTCCTTTCTCAGCCGATCTCACCGACACAAATGATGTCGGAGATCTTTCGCTGACCGCTGAATTCCACCAGCATTTCGCCGTTGTAGTAGCTGTAGACGCTGGCGCCGCCGTCCAGATTGTAGGCCTGCTTGCAGCCTGCCTCGGACAGCACGCGAGCCACCTCGGAGAGGTTCATACCCTCGCCGCAGTCTGCGCTGTTCTCGTCCCGATTGCCGTGAACGGCAAGCAGCACGTAATGTCCCGGCTCCACGTAGCCGATGGCGGCACGGGGATTGGTACGCCAAACGTTACTTTTTTTGGTATCAATGACTTTTCCGTCATCGCCCAGCAGCTCGGGGCCGAAGCTCCATATCTGATAGGGGGCTTTGGCAAGGATCTTGTCCCAGTTGTATTCCTCGGGAGTGATGGTTTCCATCGTGCCGTCCCAGTAGAGGACGCAGATATCGGAGGAGATGTAATTTTTATAGCGGATGACGTTGCCGTTGCGGACGATGACCTCTTTGGAGGTGGTGCCGGTGTTGAACACGTCGCCGCTGAGGGCATAGAGGGGATTTTTGTCCTTCAAAAGGGTATTGAAGGAGACGTTTTTGCCTGCGCTGTAGGAGGTGAAGAAGTTGTCGATATTGCGGACGTAAATATCGGCAAGGAAGTAGCGGACACGGGTCTTGGATTTGGAGGTGGAGCTTTTGGTTCGGTACTGCTCGATGACGGTATCCACCTCGGTGACCTTGATGGAAATGTCGTGGCTCTGATAGTAGCCGTCGGCGGTGTTCACCACTCCTGCGGGAGCAAACTTGTCGGCGTGGAGGTAGCCGAAATCGCCGGAGGTATCCAGTACCGGTTCGGTGACCTCGGGCACTTTTTCGGTGGTGGTAACGGCGCTGTCAGCGGTACCGGCAGGGCCTGTTTCGGGCAGAGGCTTGGTCTCGGGGAGTCCGGGGGTGACGGGAGGCTTGGGGGCTGTGGTGGTGGTCACGGTAGGACGGGGAGGGCGGGTGACAACCATCACGGGAGCTTGGGTAGTGGTAGGCGCATCCTCGTCGCCTAATAGTCCTTGGAGATCGGCACCCCAGATCTCACGGATGTGGTGGAAATAGCAGAAGGT
>JAFTMF010000105.1 GCA_017452565.1 Clostridia bacterium | reverse complement strand
TAACTTCATTGTAACGCACTCTCCCTCAGTCGCCTACGGCGCCAGCTCCCTCCCGGAGGGAGCCTTGGGCTTGTGCTAATTTGTGCATTAGTACCAATACCAATTCTGCAATGCCACTGTTTCGACACACAACACCCCGACGGATTTCTCTGTCGGGGAGCATCCCTTCTCAGCGTTTTCGCATTGTTCACGAAGCGAATCCTCATTTGCAACTTGCCATTTGCATTTTGCAATTCAAAAGAACCCCTGTACACATACCCTTGTCTAAAGCCGGGATATGTGTACAGGGGTTCTTTTCTTTTGGGAGGCAAAAAACAGCGGCAGCACGGAATTCCGTGCTGCCAAGTCTTTTATTTTGTGGATTTATTCTTGATTAGCCTTGCTCGATCATACCCCCGCTCCCGAAGAGGGAGGGATAGCACAATACCCCTACAGAAAAGAGATATTACACAATTCGTATTGATATGACAGTAGGTTTTGATTGTGAATAATCTAAATAGATTATTGCATAAGTGGAATCGGATAATTCATATTCCATACAAGGTTCAAAACCGCTGATTGGACTACGTATTAACTCCGGAATTCCCATGATTGCTACCACTTCTTCATAGTTCATTCCAATCTGTACGTTTTCCACTGCGGAAGGATCAACACCGGCAACATAGTTTCGTTTTATTACAGTTGCGGTTTCCAAAGAATCTAAATAATCATATCCAATCGTCAATGTTTCTGCCCCATCTTCCGAAAGATGATAGATAATACTGTTTCCCCCGGAAACTTCCACACTCTGCGGTTTGCCCAATACTTCAATAATATCTCGAACAGATCCCCCAGGCGTGATTAGATCGGCAAGCTCTCGGGTAATGAGATCTTTACGATCTTTATCTACAATTGTTTGCCAGTAGCGATCATTGTCGTCATCCGCAAGTCGATCCAGCAATACTTTCAGATTATCATCGTTTTCCAACCATTTTTTGCAACCGGCAATATAGTCTCGCAGGATAAATGACATATTAGATGTGATTGAACTGCAGTCTATGATATCAAAACCATAGTGATTCATAGTCTCTTCGTATTGCTCGTAACAGTCTACTACGGGGATCGGGTCACAAAAATACGAAAAAACATACTGCTCTTGCGCTTCACTAAAATAACCGATCAAATAGTATTCGTAGCAGTCCAGTGTGGGGAGATCGCCTTTGAAATACCACATCTTGCCGTCAATCATACCGCGATATTCCTTTATGATTACATTCGTGCTACCAATTTTAAGATCAATATTTTCAGGAGCGTAATATACTTCTTCCACACGGCAATGCACTTCGGTTTGATAGAAAGGCCAAAATTCATCAATCGGCGTTGTCCCCACCTTTTCGTCCACTACACTGACACGAATGATCGTGGGTTTGCGAATCGGATTGTCAATATGTTCGATCAATTCTTCAAAAGAATTATATCCCACATACACAAAATCTACTGATGAATGCGCGTCGGTTATCCGCTCCATAGTAAGCAGTTCATCCTGCTCTGGGCTGGGACGGCGGATTTTAAATACAGATTCGACAGTGGTGGTTGTGGTTGTTGTAGTTTGGTTCGCTTCTTCACCAGCACCTAAAACGCATACAATGAATGCAATACCGAGAATGCATACAATGAATACAATACTGAGAACAATAAAACCTATTCTAGATTTCATCATTAGTTCCCCATCTCTTTTCCACATTATAATAATCCATACCAGTCAATTCGGCACTCGCCAAAGCGTTTGGGTGGAAAACCCCCTGATTCATCAAAGATGATACAGTCCATTCTGGATGATTGCCATATATCGCATATTGATAGTGGTTATCGTGCAGATCGCTTTTTTGCTTATCTTCTCTTGTGGTTGATTCTGCGGACTCTGTCCATATCCATCTTGGGATTGCGGTCCATATCCAGAAGACCGTTGACCTCTTGGAATACGTCGGTGAGCTGGGTGTAGCAGTAACCGCAGAAGTAGTCGCAGTTCTTGAAGCCCATAGTGATGTCCTCGAAGCGTTCGAAGAACTTCTCTTCGTCGTTCTCTGCACCGCCGTAGCCCCAGTTTGCGCCGTGCTTATCCTTCGCCAGTGCGATTCCGCCGTACTCGGTCATCATCATCGGTTTGCCGGTGAGATCGTAGCCGTCGGCAGAGATGGTGCGGAAGCCGTTGGGAATACCGGTGAGGATGCCCTCGGTGGACTTGTACTCGGGAGAGAGATCACGGGTGAAGGAAGCGTAATCGTGAACGGTGACGATATCGGTCTGGGGATTCTCCCAGCCGTCGTTGGAGGACACGATACGGGTGCTGTCCAGCGCGTGGATCATATAGTAGAGGGAGTCGGTGAACATCTGCTGTTCGGGATGTACCTTCACCTGATAGATACCCCAAGATTCGTTCATAGGTACCCAAGTGATGATACAAGGATGGTTGTAGTCACGCTTGATGGCGTCCATCATATCACGGTAGCAGTTGCGCTTCATAGTATCGGTGAAGCGGTAAGCGGAGGGGAGCTCCTCCCAAACCAGCAGACCCATGCAGTCCGCCCAGTAGAGGTAACGGGGATCCTCGAACTTCTGATGCTTACGGGCACCGTTGTAGCCCAGAGCGATGGTCAGCTCGATGTCTTTTTTCAGCGCTTCGTCGGTGGGAGCGGTGAGCAGACCGTCGGGCCAGTAGCCCTGATCGAGAATCAGTCTCTGATAGAGCTCGTGGTTGTTGATGTAGATTCTGCCGCCCTCGCACTGGATCTTTCTCATACCGAAGTAGGTGGAGAGGGTGTCTACTGCATTGCCGTCCTCGCAGAGGGTGAGGGTCAGATCGTAGAGATTGCCGCATCCAACGTCCCAGCATTCAAAGCCTTCCAGACGCTTGTGGTCGTGGGGGAAGCAAACGATGGTATCTACACGGTTCTCGATAGCAGCGATGGTGAGAGAGGTAACGAACTTGCCGCGGTAGGTAACGTCCAGCTTCAGCGTACCGTTCTTGGGAGTAGCGGAGAGGAGTGCCTCCACCTTAAAGCGAGCGTTGTCATAATCGGGGGTGATGCGCACGTCCTCGATATACTTCATACCAACTGCTTCCAGCCATACGGGCTGCCAGATGCCGCTGCTGGGGGTGTACCAGCACTCGAAGGGCTCGGGGCGATAAGACTGCTTGCCACGGGGATACTCGGTGGAGAGGGTGTCCTCACAGCAAACGGTAAGCTGATACTCTACGTCGCGATCCTTAGTCAGGTGGGTGATGTCGAAGTGGAAGGGGGTGTATCCGCCCTCGTGCTCGCCGATGAAGTGACCGTTCAGCCAAACCTTGGCCTTGTAGTCAACCGCACCGAAGTGGAGCAGCACGCGCTGACCTGCAAACTCTGCAGGCACCTTGAAGGTACGGGTGTACCAAACGTAGTCGGAATGACGCTGATCACCCAGCCCCGACAGCTGGCACTGGTAAACGTAGGGAACGGTGATCTTCAGATCGAAGGCAGACTTATACATCCAGCCCTCGTCGATGCCGACGCCGTTCTCGTCAAAAGCGAAGTCCCACTGACCGTTAAGGCAAAGCCAATTCTCTCTGACACGGTCGGGACGGGGATATTCTCCGCGGGGGAGATCTTTGTAATCTTTCATGGGGGAATCCTCCAAATATAATAATTGAGTTTATGATAGCATAAATGGGATGATTTGTCAAGAATTACAGTGAAATAAATCGATGCTCTTCCCTATCCGATGGGAGGTCGACGCCCCCGCTGTGCCTTTTACAATGAAAACGATAGCTTTCCACCGTCCCAAAAGCCTCTCCCTCCGGGAGAGGTGGCACGCCGTTGGGCGTGTCGGAGAGGGCATTTGGAGCATTTGCCCTCTCAGTCCCTGCAGACGCAGCTGCGCTGCTTACTGCTGCAGACGCCGCTTTGCGGCTTGCTGCCGTGACAGCTCTCCCGGAGGGAGAGCCGGAGTACAGATTCGGTGAAAATATCAATCTTTAATTGTTGCAAGGTAGTAGGGGCTGAATCGCCCGTTCCCCTTACCCCTCGATTTGGGAGATCATATACCGTCCCAGTGCCACCATCAGCTTCAGCGCATCGGGGAGCACGGCGGCAGGCGTTTTATACAGGAAGGTGTCTGCCTCATAGGTGAAGGCGCCCTTGTAGCCTACCTCTTTCAGTGCGGCAAGGATATCCGCCCAATCGGCGTTGCCGTGATAAGGGAGGATGTGCTGATCGGCTACGTAATCGTTATCGTGAATATGCAGAGCGGTGATTCTGCTGCCCAGCGCGCGGATCTCCTCGCCTGCCTCCCGCTCCACCAGACCGCAGTGACCGAGATCGAGACAGTAGCCGATGGACTCGGGATCGCCCAGCTCATCCACCCAAGCGGCGGCCTCCTCGGCACGGGAGCAGGTACTGTGGGTGATGAGATTGCCACGCTTTGGGTTTCTCTGCCACATATTTTCCAGACAGATCCGCACGCCTGCCGCCTTTGCGTAGGGGATCAGCGCACGGTAGAACTCCATATTGTAATCATGGAGGGTGTCGGCGTTCTGCTTGTAAGGCAAAAACTGCACGGGATGGATAATCAGCTCCCGGATGCCCAGCACGCCCGAGATCTCGATGGAGCGCACCAAGCGGGGGAAGTTGTGAGTCTTCCAGCCCTCGGGGGAGTTATCCCGGAAGGAGAAGGGCGCGTGTCCCTGCACGAAGGCGATGCCAAGGGAGTCCGCATAAGCACGCAGAGCCTCAGCCTCGGCACGCCAGCCCTCTCCCAGCATTGGATGATCTCCGTGGGTGAGATAGAACATAGAGTAGTCAATGCCGTCAAATCCGGCCTCCGCCAGCATCTTCACGGCAGTGCGGTCGCCGTACAAAGCAGCGAGACGGTCGGTTTGAGTGACCAATAACATAATTTTTCCTCCTTAATTGGAGGATATATTTTGAAATACTTTCTACAAACCACGTTGGGCGGGGGCTTGCTCCCGCCGTTCCATCCGTAGGGCGGGAGCAAGCCCCCGCCCTACGGATGTTCCGAAAGCAAAAGACTTATTGAACGTTTTTGTGAATTGTTTACTTTGCTTTTTTCAAAAGCTTGGAATGGACGAAGAAGATGCCCAGTCCCAGCGCCAGCATTACGGCGATGGCGGCTACACCTGCCTTGGAGGTATGGAAGATCTGGGTAGATGCACCCATCAAGAGAGTGCCGGTAAAGGTTGCACCTTTTCCAAAGATGTCGTAAATACCAAAGTATTCGGCAGACTTTTCCTTGGGAATGATGGAAGCAAAGTGAGAACGGGAAAGTGCCTGCACACCGCCTTGGAAGAGGCCGACGCAGATGGCAAGGAAGTAGAACTCCCAAACCTGATCCAGTCCCAAAGCGAAGAGAGCGATGCCCGTATATGCGGCAATGCAAACGGGAATCAGCTTCAAGGGAGAGAATTTCGCCGACAAACGGCCGAAAACGATAGAAGAGGGGAAGGCAACGATCTGCGTTACCAGCAGTGCGCCCAAAAGGCCGTTGGAGTCAATGCCCATATCCGTTCCGTAGACGGTTGCCATCTCGATGATGGTGTATACGCCGTCGATGTAGAAGAAGAAGGCCAGCAGGAACACGAAAACCGCAGGCTGGGTGCGCATTTCGCCGAAAATTCGGGCAAGACGTCTGAAGCTGTCGAGGAAGGGCGATTTTCCGCGGGGCATACTGTGTTTTTGCTTATAAGAAAACAGAAGGGGGAGCGAGCAGCAGAGCCACCAAGCAGCATTGAGCAGGAAGGCAATCATCATTGCCAGCGTCATAGAAATGCCGATCTGCTTGTTGAAGAGCACCACCACCAAGCTGACTACAAAGGGAATACAGCTTCCGATATATCCCCAAGCATAGCCAAGCGTGGAGATACGGTTCATACGCTCATCGTCGGTGATGTCAACCAGCATCGCATCGTAGAAAATGTTGCCGCCGTGGAGACCTACTTTTGCGGATACGATCAGACCGAGGAAAATCGCAACGGGAGAGGGATAAGCCAGTGCGGCGCAGGAAGCAACGCCCAGACCCATAAAGACGGCAAACAGCGGCTTCTTAAATCCCTTGAAATCGGCCATGGTGCCGAAGATGGGGCCAAGGATCGCTACCAGCAGAGTGGACAGGGAGAGCGCGTAGCTGTAAATGGCGGTAGAATCATCGGCGTTCATATGGCCTGCAATCGCACCCTTGAAGTAGATGGGAACGATGGTTGCCATCAGCAGCACGAAGGCAGAGTTGCCGATATCGTACCAAATCCATTTTTTCTCAATTGACGTAAGTTTCATGTCGTTTTCCCGGAGCAAGATGCTCCAAACCTCCAAAATCGTTTATTTAAGCACCATTTTCACAATCTGAAATGGATTACTTCGGGATCGTTCCGCCGAAATCAGCGTCGAAGCGAGGGGATAAATCCCGGCGGGTGACCGCCTCCAGCACAGCCGGCGCCTCGGTTGCGGCATCCATCAGAAGGGCGTACAGCTGACGGCTGCAGCCTTCGAAGGCGGGATCGGGGGATTTATGATAGAGCACGCCCTTCCGCTTCTCGTAGGTGCCGCTGAGCATCAGACCGACAACGGCAACAGCCCGTCTCCACAGACGGGGAGATGAGAAGAAGTGATTGACAATCACCATCCATTTGTGAGCCGAGACGATATGCTCGGGACGCTCCTTCAAGGGTGCGTCGGGATAGGACAGCCGCGACAGTCTTGCATACAGTGCGGCCAGAATCTCAAAGTCCTCGGGGAGCAGACCGGTGAGATGGGACACGGGATCGGTGGTAAAGGGAGTCCCTCCCTCTTCCACGATGAGCCAAAGATCAAACTCGCCCTCGATGGCAAGGTGATTGGCCTTCCCTGCCGCCTCCAGCCGATCCACGTAGGGACGGCAGGCGCTGTCCAGCAAATAGTGGCAGACAAATCCCAGCACGTATGCCATTCCGGCATCCTGCTGCTCTTCGGGAAGATCATCCACCGCCTCCAAGAGACAGCCGATCACCGCTCTGCCGCTGAAATGGTGCAGTCCGCTGCCCATCCTGCCCAGCGGAGTTTTGCGAAAGGGCTGATAATAGAACAGGAGATCAGAGCCGTGGAGTCCCAGCCGAAAGAGGGGCATATACGGCTCGATTCGCTGCATCAGCGAGGGAGACAGAGCAGAATACACCGCATCGCCATAGATCCGGTGAGCATAATTTGAGGGCATAATATACGAAACCTCCGTTGCATGGGAAACGCCGGATGGAACGGGCAAGCCGGAGAAGCCCATACCCATCCATCATAATTCATCCTAATTTATCCTAATTATAGATATTATAACACAGTTCTGCCGATTTCGCAAGGGGAAATCCTGCAGGTCGGTATTTTTTCACAAACAATTCGTCGATATGGACAGACCCGCCCCCGCAGAATCTTGACAAATTGGCGCAGGTATGGTAGAATTTACTATACCCTTTCCGCTATAGAGGAAATCCGATTTTGCAAAGGAGGTCTGTCCGATGATGACCCTTCCCGATACCGTTGTCTCCATCCTTGCCAAGCTGGAGTCAGCGGGCTTTGCCGCCTACGCCGTGGGCGGTGCCATCCGAGATCTCATTCGGGGCGTGCCTCCCCACGATTGGGATCTCACTACCGCCGCTACTCCCGAACAAGTGTTGGAAGTCTTCAAGGGCGAGACGATTGTCCCTACAGGACTGAAGCACGGTACTCTGACGTTGGTAATCGATCACATCCCCTACGAAATCACCACCTTCCGAGGGGAGGTTGGCTACTCCGACCACCGCCGTCCGGACGAGGTGCACTTTCTCGATTCCATCGAAGCAGATCTTGCCCGCAGAGATTTCACTGCAGGCGCCATCGCCTACTCCCCCACACGGGGACTTTGCGATCCTTACGGCGGTGTACAAGATGTGCGGAAGGGCATCCTCCGTGCCGTGGGCGATCCTATGACCCGATTTGAGGAGGACGGACTCCGCATCCTCCGCGCCCTCCGATTCGCCTCTGCTTGCGGATTTACCATCGAAGAGAGGACCGCACGGGCTTTGCACGAGGGCAAGCAACTGATCGAACCCATCGCCGTAGAGCGCATCTACAGCGAGCTTACCCGTATGCTTTGCGGCAGCGGCGTAGAGCAGGTGCTGCTGGACTTTGGCGACGTGATTGCGGTGGCAATCCCCGAACTCGCGCCGCTCTTCGGCTATCTCCCTCCGCATCCCGACTATGATCGGGATCTGTGGGCTCATACAGCCGCTTCGGTCGCCTCCGTCTATTCCGAGCCCGTCCTCCGCTGGACGATGCTCCTCCACGATCTCGCCCTTCCCTCCTGCCTTTCCGTCCCCGAGTGCAGAAGCGAAAGCTACACGCTTCACCCGCAAATGAGCGCTCTGCTGGCAGAGAACGTGTTCACACGGCTGAAATCCGACCGCGCAACCATGGAAGCGGCAACTCAGCTGATTGCACGGCACGAAACCGTTCTCCCCACCGACCGAGGTGAGCTGCACCGTCTGGCGATTCGGCTGGGCAAACAGCTCCCCATATGGCTGCTATTGGTTCAGCGTGCCGATCTGAAAGCCAAGACGCAAACCCGGGAGCGCTCCCTGCAGATGCGTGAAAACATCTCGATTCTGGCACGGCTGACCTACGTCGTGGACTTTCTGCCGCTGTCGGTACGGGATCTTGCCGTAGGCGGCAAAGACCTGCTGGAGCTGGGCTATCGCGGCAAAGAAATAGGAGAATCGCTGGAGCGCCTGCTGATGGCCACCACCGAAGGACTTCCCAACACACGAGAAGATCTGCTGGCACATCTTGCCACTCTATAACCCAAACCCGCCCGATTTTCTTCCGTGATCGGGCGGATTTGCTATTTTTTCCACCAAAAGTCTTTACAAACAAGATTATCCGTGCTATACTGAAGATACCAAATTCAATTTTAGAAAGAAGGTCATTTCTATGAAAAAATTCACCAAATGGATCGCTCTCCTGATGGCAGGTCTGCTGCTCACCGCTTCTCTGATCGCTTGCGATGACAGCTACACCGGCGCAGATGACGAGGACGAAGAGGACGAAGAGCAGTCCGAATCCGACTCCTCCAAGTACAAGAACCTTACCCCCGAAGAGTTGGGCGCCGCTCTGCTGGAGGCTGACAAGTTCACCATCACCGCAGTGATTCAGGGCGGCGGCTCCAGCGAAAACATCAACTATACGCAGACCTATTCCAAATACGGCGATCTGATGAAGAGTGTGGTCAGCATCACCTCCGAAGCATACAACACCGAACACGAAGCATACGCCGATTTGAAGAACGATCTGGTTTATACGCAGGAGGAAGGCGTTTGGACCACTCAAACCGAGAAAACCGAGCTAAGCGATATGCTGGAAAGCGTTCTGTATTCCAAGTGGTTCTTCGAGCATGACAATTATCCCGAGTTTGATGCCAAGGCTGACCGCAATGACATCAAGGCAGACTGCATCCGCGAGATTATGAGCTTGGGCGAGGGCGCGCAGACCGAAGGCTATTTCTCCCGCAAGGGCAGCGAGTACACCATTTCCTTCACCGGCACCTCCGAGGGCGGTATCACTCAAGGCTGCACCATCACCATCCGCTTCACCGCCGATAAGATCACCCTCCCCGAGGCAGAGCCTCCCAAGACCGGGGAAGATGCTGAAACCCCTCTCCCCGACGAAAAATAATTTCACTCAGAAAGGATTCCCATTATGAAACAGTTTTCCAAATGGCTGGCCCTGCTGATGGCGGGTCTGGTACTGTCCGCTGCCCTGCTCTCCTGTGACGACGGCTACGATTGGTCGGAGGAAGAGGATGGCGATGATGACGAAGAGCAGTCCGAATCCTCCTCTCAGTACAAAAATCTCACCCCCGAAGAGCTGTGGGATGCAATTCTGGAAGCGAAGGACTTCACTATCGTGATGGAAGGCACTCGCACCGGTTCCAACCCTACCTCGATTGTCACCTATACCATAAACAAAGACGGTGGCAAGCTGATGATTGCAATGAAGAACCAAACCGACTACACCATTCATCGGAAAGCCTACTTTGATTTGGAGAACCACCTTGCATACCAAGAAGATGACAACGGTCAGTGGACCTATCAGGAGCAAGAGGATCTGGAGCTGGACGATCTGCTGGACGATCTGCTTCCCGTGGATCTCCTCTTTGAAAAGAGCAGCTACGAAGAGTATGATCCCGAAAACGGAATCTACGTAATGAAGTCCCGGGAGATCGCCGAAGAAGTCGCCGGTGACGCCGGTCTGACCTGCCAAGGCGAATTGAAGGTTCAAGGCAGCACCTACACCTTCATCTACTCAGCGGAAGAGGAGCCCTTCAAGCTGGAATTTACCGTCACCATCGAGTTCCAATCGGAAATCGTCAAGCTTCCCGACGCCAAGCCCGCAGAGAATGAGGGCGAGGCTGTCCCCGATATTGACGAGCACTAAAGTGTAACGCGCATCACCATTTCGCAAGGAGGAAACGATCATATGAAACGATCCCATCGCCCCATCGCTCTGCTGATGGCAGGTCTGCTTCTGCTGACAAGCCTCACTGCCTGCGACGGCAAAGAAGAATCCACCACCCGGCCAACCGCCACCGAGTCCACCCCCGTCCTCCCCGACGAGGCGCTGGTCACCTCCCTCCTGCAAGCGGATCGTTTTACCATCACCAAGACTAAAGTCTTTACCTCCGGCGATGCGCAAGAGATTTCGGTGCATATTTTCACCAAAAACGGGAACAACATCAGTCTGAATACGACGTCACAGCCGGATGCGTCCGATGAGTCCGAAGGCACTGAGTACATCGACCTTGCAAACGATCGCCTCTTTTTCCAAAGAGAACCGGGCGGCGATTGGATCGTACAATCCCGTCACTATGAGCTATCCGATCTCCTCAGCGATCCGGACAACCGACAATGGAAAGGCGCGCTGAAATACGACGCCGCCTCCTACGGTCAATACGATGCGGAAAACGGCCGCTATCCCCTGAACCCCGACGTGCTGAGCAGTGCACTGTCCTTAGACAGCAACATTGCAGTTCATGGATATATGTCCTGCAAGGACGGCGTGGACACCTTCAGCATCTTTGAAGACCACGGCGCTTACACCCTTGAAACGGTAATCAACGTCCTCTTCCGGGCTGATGAAGTAAAGCTCCCCGATGTGGAGACAGACTAACTATCGAAAGCGATCCCATACTATGAGAAGTGAAACATTATTAAAGCCAACTGACAAAAAGAACAAGGCCAACACCATCGGGATCATAGCGTTTCTGATCGTGACAAGTATCC
>JAFTMF010000104.1 GCA_017452565.1 Clostridia bacterium | reverse complement strand
GTATATGGAAACGTCCCACTCTATGTTTATAATAAAAGATAGCGACTATATAGTCGGAAGTAGAGATGAATTGATCGCTTGGGCGAGAGCTAACGAGATCAGAGTATTATACGGATATTGAACGTAAGATAGTAAATAGATTGTCTGCTCAGCCGACTAAGTTCGCCGATTGCAGTTTGAAAGGAGCCCCGATGATTACCAAAATCCTTCGAATGACCAAAAACTTTGTGACCGATCCCGTGATCCGATTTCACTATTTGAAGAAATTGGGACTGATGAATCATCTTCCCGACGATAAATTCCTCCAAAAGGAGTTTCCCATCATTATGGGCTATCCGCTGGATCTGCAATCGCCTAAAACCTTCAATGAGAAGATCCAATGGCTGAAGCTGCATGATCGCAAGCCCATCTATACCGAGCTGGTAGACAAATACGAGGTCCGCAAGCATATCGAACAGTGGTGCGGGGAAGACTGCCTCATTCCTTTGGTGGGCGGTCCTTGGGATCGCTTTGAGGAGATTGACTTCGATAAGCTCCCCGATCGCTTCGTGCTGAAATGCACCCACAATTCCGGCGGCATTTTCATCTGCACTGATAAAAGCCGATTGGACGTCGAGGCAGCAAAAGCCAAAATCAATGCCGGGATGAAGGAAAACTTCTATTGGGCTCATCGGGAATGGGCGTATAAGGACGTCAAGCCCCGCATCATCGCCGAAGCCTATATGGACGATGAAAATGCCACGGCAGGCCTTACCGATTACAAATTCTTCTGCTACGGAGCGACCCCCAAACTGGTGCACGTGTCCGACGGCATGAGCGATCATTCTCAGTGCGGAATCTCTTATTTCGATCTGGAGGGCAATCGCTTGCCCTTTGGCAGAAGCAATTATCCCCCCGTAGCCGATGATTTTCAGCTTCCGTCCAATCTTGCGCAAATGACCGAAGTGGCAGCGCAGATTGCAAAGCAGGTAGACCGTGCCTTTGTGAGAGTGGATTTGTATTCCATTTGTGGAAAAATCTACTTTTCCGAGATCACTCTCTTCCCCTCGGCGGGTCTTTTGCACTTTGCACCCGCAGAATGGGATCGCAAACTGGGCGATTGGATGGATTTATCCGAGGTACAAGAATGAGTATAATCGTAACCGATAAACGGTTTCACAGCGGCACCGGAAATTTCGATTGTTATGATGTGAAGGTCTATTTTGGAAAAGACGAACGAACCGGTCGACAGGGATTTGTCAGCGAATACCCCTATCACCCCTTGATCGAAAAGACTGAAACGATTGGGGCCGTGCACGATTATGCTGACGATACCGATAAGCCCGGGCAGATTTCCGTGCATTTTAGAAGCGGGACGGACGGTCTCTATGCCTTCGAATGTTGGGCGACCGGTTGGTGTGAGCAGTTCGGAATCAACGTTTCGGCGGATGGTACGAAGGTCTACGTGATCAGCGACCTGAAAGGATTGTGGTGCTATTCTGTCCAAGGGGAACTACTCTGGAAAACGAGATTGACAACCGCATCCCACGTCTTTGATAATCGAGACGGGACGATCACGTGTATGACCAGCTCCAATTTAGTGATGCTGGATAGTAACACGGGAAAGGTGCTGAAAAAACGTTCTGTTATCCCCTATGACTCGGATAAAATATCTCCTTCGCTCATTGCGGCAGCTATTTCTGATAACACGGTTGCGATTATCGACAGTGTAAGTTTGAAGATTCTGCAAAAGATTTCGCTGCGCAAGCTGGGGATTGACCGCTATGATGCAGTTGCGGTGAATGACCGCAGAATTGCCATCAGCGGCGTTTCGGAGCAGTTTGTAGACGTGCCGAACCAAAGCAGACGCCGTATAATCGAAGAGCATTTTCTCTTCCTTTTAGATCGTGAAACTGTTCAAGTGATTGGGCGGTATGCGCTGAAAGACTACAATATCCGATATTGTCCATTTCTTGATTTTTGCGGTAATGAGTTGATTGTTCAAGGATTTATCGGCGAGAGCGGAAATAGTAAGAGCGTTCGCATTCCCATTGATCAATAAAATGACGTAGCAAAAACGTATCCCCGACGGCATATCCGTCGGGGATTGTTGTTTATTCAGAGGTTGTCTCGGACGAAACCTCCTGCACTTCGGAAGCAGGCTCGGGATCGGTGAGATAGGGCTTTTTAGTGGAAAGGACCATCAGAATGATGGGCTGCGCATAAGTGAAGAGGATGCAGAGAACTGTATAAGCTAAAGCGTTCTTCTCATCGAACAGTCGGAACACCAGCTGAAGCGCATGATACCGAAGAACCAAATTCACGATTCCCAATGCTAAGATTACAAGAGCAAAAGGCAAGAAGATCCACAGAGAGGCGGGGAGTTTGGCTATTCCTGCACCGTTGGCTGCGACTTGTCCTAAGTAGTCCGTGAAGCCGGATAGTGCACCAACCAGAAAAATGCAAAAAGCGAATCCTACTACAGTGATGATGATCTGCATGGTAAGCATCCAAGCAGCATACGGTCTCATCTTTTTTCTGTATCGAATGGCAGAGAGCTCGGCAAGCTCACCGGTCAAATAATAATCGGCATAGGGAACCCACGCCATCCAAGGACGGGGATGATGGCAAGCCTTAGCCATACGGGAGAGTCCGAGGGCGTAGAAAACGTACACGACTATAGTGACCAGAAAGTCGAACAGGGAACTGACATCGAACATCATATCCATTACTTGTACCAAAGATTCTTCAAAAGGGAGCATAATGATTCCTCCATATAATTTGATTGAGTATATTATAACATTACTGAACAAGTTTGTCAAGAGAAAATCCCTCTCTTGTCGCATTTTATGCGAAGGAGAGGGATCTGTTGAAAACTATTGTTGCTCAGCGTACTTCTGCAGTAGACTGCTATGCAGTGGCATCCTCCACAGGTGAGATAGGCGGAGTGCGATTGTCAACCGGCAGATTGGGCGCACGGCGGGAGAGAATCAGCAGGATGATAGGAAACGCAAAGCTTACCAGTAAGCTGAGGAGCACGAACAGAATAGCGTTCTTCTCATCGAAGAGCATAAATATCAGGTGATAAGCCAAAAACTGTACAACCAATTGTAAAACAGAGAGGATGGAAATTACACTTGACAGCGGAAACGTAGCAAATACTGCGTAAGACATAACGTCCGAATCGCCTGCAATGATGGCAGCGGAGTATTCCTCTACTGCAACGCCGTTGATCAATAGAGCGGTCCAAACTACGAGGGGGACGGCAGACAGGACGGTACCTATAATCTGCAACGTGAGGAGCCAAACTGCGTAGGAGCGTTTGGTTTTACCAAAACGAACTGCAGAAACCTCTGCTAACTTGCCGATCAGATAAGAGTTGGCAAAGGGAATCCACGCCAGCCAGGGACGGGGATAACGGCAGGATTTGGCTATTTTCGATAGCCCAACGGCTTCCATCACATATTGCGCAAGGCCAAAGACCAGAGCGATCAGAAAAATGAAGGCATAAACGATCAGAAATACGCCTAAGAAGGGATCGTCGGGAGAGGGGTACGGTTGGAACATCAGATTGCCTCCAATCAGAACTGATTATCGGAATCGGTGCTTGTGGGAGCCTGTTCAGCGGGAGCCTCGGTAGCAGCAGTATAGGACGCAACGGTGTAAACCTGATAGGTGGTAGGCTCGCTGGCACTGACTACGGGAAGATTGGGTGTCTTGCGACCCAGAATGAAGTAGATCACGGGAGTCGCGATAGACACGAAAATGGTGAGGAGCAGATAGAGCACTGCGTTGGACTCATCGAAGAGCTTATATACGTACCACAGAGCGATGTACTCAAATACGGATACCAGAATCGCGGAGACGATCATTACAAGGTAGAAGGCGAGTACAACCAAAATCACGGAAGCAGCCAGTGCATCGTCTTCGGAAGTATATTCTTCATCAATATAGAAGTCATCGTCTTCGAAATCGGTATTGAAATCGCCACCAATTTCATAATCGACGTAAGATACGCCGTCAGATACCGCTTCCACGTTTTCTACGGGCTCATTGATGACTTCTGATTCTAAAGCAGCAGTATTAGTAAGGATAACGGCGACCAGTGCAATGATCATAACGATCATCACTACGATCATACCGATCGTCAAGCCGGGCAGGATTTTGCGGAAGGGCATAGATTTCTTACCGCCACGGGATGCACCGATCTCGGCAATAGAGCCCAGAATGTACAGGTTAGCGATAGGAACCCAAGCAAGAGCAGGAGAATTCAGATTGCAGGACTTTGCCATACGGTACAGACCCAAGGAAGAGAGCACGTATGCGGCAAGCGGCACAGCAGAACAAAGAGCAAACCATACGATGAAAAAAGGAATCATAACAACATCATTCATGATTAAAACCTCCAATATAAATTGTATTTGCATTATAACACAGAATATGGAAAAAGTCAATAGACGTGTATTAACGAAGTGTAAATTCAAAGGGAAATGATGGATTGTACTGTTGATTTATTCATAATTATTGTATATACTGAGTTTGGAATATAATCTGAAAAGCAATGATATAGGAGAAACCGTATGAAATCCACCTCGACTAAGAAACCGAAACGCCGTCTGCGCCGTGGACTATTGTATCTCTCCGCCTTCCTATTGGCAATTTTGACAGGATGGCTGATTTGGGGCAATCGCACGCTGGAGGTTACCGAGCTCAGCGTTCCTGTCAAAAAGCTGCCCACATCCTTTGAGGGATTGAGAATCGCACACGTTTCCGATCTGCATTCCAGACGATTCGGAAAAGAGCAGGCAACGCTACTGTCCGCAATCGAAGAAGCAAAGCCGGATCTGATTGCCCTTACCGGTGATCTGATGGATTACGATACCGACGATCTTACCGAAGTCCGTGAGTTTGTGGAAGGAGCGGTGAAAATCGCACCTGTTTACTATGTGATGGGCAATCACGAGGCTGCTAATCCTATTTATCAAGATCTGTTCGACTATTTGGAACAAGCAGGGGTAGTGCTTCTCTTTGACTGCGCAGAAACCATCACCCGCGGCAAGGAGAGCGTGACCTTGTTGGGACTTTCCGATCGGGATATGCCCGGTGTCGGCAGTGAGGAGGCGGTATTGGAGCGTCTTGAGGCTTTATGCTCCGAAACCGAGGGCTGCAAAATTCTCCTCTCTCACCGCCCGGAGCTGATGGAGAGCGTCTATGCCGGACGGGCAGAGCTGGTGCTGTCCGGTCACGCCCACGGCGGTCAGATTCGTCTGCCCTTTATCGGCGGACTTTTCGCACCGGGGCAGGGACTGTTTCCCAAGTACACGTCCGGACTCTATACCTGCGGCGATACGCAAATGGTAGTCAGCCGAGGACTGGGCGGTCCTGCTCCCCGTGTCAATAATCGACCGCAGCTGTTGATTCTTACGCTAAGCTGTGAACAGTAAGGAGTTATCGATGAAGAAGCGTTATCAACTGCTATCGCTGCTACTGTCATTTCTATTTCTGCTGACGGCTTGCGACGGCGGCCGCACCTATAATGCCGAGGATTTCGACATTGAGATCATTCTCAGCACCGTTGACGGCAACGAAAACGGCATCGACGATTATTCCGATTTCGTCATCGGGGCACGCAAAGATGCCGCCAACCACCCCACTTACGATGGTCGGTATTGGGCGGAAGGCTATCCTCCGGACGATATCGGCGTGTGCGCAGACGTGATCTGGCGTGCCTTCAAGGAAGCGGGCTACGATCTGCGGCAGATGATCGATCAGGATATAGCCCTTCGTCTGGAGGATTATTACGGCGTGGATACCCCCGACAGCGCCATCGACTTCCGTCGGGTGCGCAATCTCCACGTGTTCTTCAAAGCCTACGGCGAGAGTCTGACGCTGGATCCCGATGTCATCGCAGAATGGCAGCCCGGGGATATCGTGGTGTTCGGACGGGATCAGCATATCGGCATCGTATCCGATCTGCGCAATCGCAAGGGACACCCGTACATCATTCACAACGGCGGTCAGGAAAAGCGGGAGGAAGACTATTTTGCCCGCACGAAGCTGGAGATTGTAGGGCATTATCGGTTCGATGCTTCAAAATTGGATCCCGATATGCTGATCCAATGGGAAGATTGATGTAACTGTATTGTGGAAGTTTCACAATGTTGGCGCTTTCAAATTAGAGGAATAAACAAAAATGTACAATCGATGCATCTTTTTTCTCTGAACTACTTCCCAAATGAATCATATTGTGCTATAATAAAAGCACCAATATTAGGAGGTTATCTCTATGAAAAGAAACATTCAAAAACTGTTTGTATGTCTGCTGGCCGGCGCTATGGCACTGTCTTTGGTAGCCTGCGGAGGCGACACCGATGATGCAAGCTCCACCACCACTACAACCACTACCAAGACTCCTGCCGTAACCGCTGATCCCAATGCATCCATTAACCAGAAGGTTGAAAGCGACTTCGAGGTAGAGTCTGTCAAGAACAAGGTTGTCAAGGTTGGCACCTCTTTTGACGAAGTAGTTGCAGGTCTTCCTTCCGAGCTGGAGGTAGTAATCCCCGGCGAGGCAACCGGTGAATCGAAAGTGCTTCACAATGCTGATTTCTCCAGCGCAGATGCGTTTGGCGAAGCGTGGACTCTCTGCGACAATGACGGCATTGTATCTCTGGACGGCAAATTTGCTACTACCGCTGCTTCCGATAAGGTGAAGGCATATATTACCGATCCCGAATGGGCACTGGCTGACTCCGATGCTTATGCAAACTACGTTGTAAAGGCTGTTCTTCGCGGTACTGCGGATGCTCCCGATAACAACTTCGGTATCATTTTCCGCGCAGCCAACGTATCGCCCAACGGACCCGACTCCTACGACGGTATGTACGTAGGTATCGGCGATCCCGCAGGTCAGATCTGTGTAGGTAAGGCTTCCGGTAATGCATGGCACCACATCACCAACATTGATTTTGATTACGTTCCCAATCAGGATTACACCCTGGAAGTAATCGTTTACAACGAAACCTTCGTGGTTCTGCTGGACGGCACCGCAATGTACGAGGGCACCGTTGATCCTACTATGGTAAACGGCACCGTTGGTCTGCGTACCTACAAGCAGCTGTTTGAGTGCTCCGAATTCTCCGTTCGTACTCTGCAGGCATCCGACTTCGATCACTTTGAGAACGGTTTCACCGAAGTGAAGGTACTGCCCGTTGTTTGGACTTGTCCCGACTACGATCCCAATAAGGTTGGCAGCTACGGCTTCTTCGGCACTATTACCGAGGGTCTGCCCGAAGGCAAGCAGGCACAGGTTAAGGTTAGAATCAGCGTTCGCGAGGAATAATCTGCAAACGGATATTGAACCTATCAATCCCCTCTCCGTACAGGAGAGGGGATTTTTGCATAGGTGAAAATACACTTGACAGATGTGGGCGGGCGTGCTACAATAAGAGCGAACGAAAAGGAAAAGGAGACTCAATATGGTAGAGCCGATTTTGCGTCCGATTCTGGACAGAGAAGACGAGCCCGATCGACTGCCATGGGCAGATTATCGGATCTTTGATATGCATACTCACGTCTATCCCGATGCGATTGCACCCAAAGCAGTGGGCGCATTGAATCAGTTTTATTCATTCACTGCCAAGTGCAGCGGGACGGTGGAAGGCCTTTTCCAAAGCTGTCGGGACGCCGACGTCTACGGATTTGCACTGTTAGGGGTTGCTACCAATCCTCAGCAGGTGGAGCACGTCAATGCGGCAGTGCTTCGCAACGCATCTGCGGCAAGAACCGAAGGATTTCGTGCGGTAGCGTTCATCGGAATGCATCAGGACTATCCTCATATGGAAGCGGAAATTGAGCGAGCCAAACTGCTGGGAGCCAAGGGTGTGAAGATTCATCCCGATATCCAAAAGGTGGATATCGACGATCCACGGCTGTGCAAACTGTACGCTCTACTCTCCGAGGCCGATTTGCCGGTGTATTTTCATATGGGCGACCATCGGGCAGATTACCGCTATTCCTCGCCGGACAAGCTGGTAAAGGTTGCAAGGGCATTTCCAAAGGTGCGATTTATCGCCGCTCATCTGGGGGCGTACCGTGCGTGGGATGAGAGCGATCAGCTCATCGGCCTGCCCAACGTGTGGTTCGATACCTCCAGCGTGCTCTGGTCACTGCCCACCCCTCGCGCACTGGAGCTGATTCGCAGCTTCGGCGTTGATCGGATCTTCTTCGGCACCGACTATCCCGTGACCACCGCATCGGAAGAATTGACACGCTTTTTCCGTCTCCCTTTGTTGGAAGAGGAGAGAAGGGCGATTCTGTGGGAGAACGCCGTACGCTTTCTGAACTTGACCTAATGCTTCCCGCATTTCTGCGCAGAATGGCATACGCCGAATTGATTTCGAATAAACCTAAAAATATTTCGGAGTATTTCAAAAACTCCGAAATATTTTTTTGAAGTTTCGAAAAAAACGTCTTTACAATTCGCCGCTTCATCAGTATAATATTCCTGCATATGAAACCTTGACGAATTAAGGAGACTATATTATAAATGATTATCACGGAAATACTGATCCATATTACCGAGCTCATTGGTACGGTGGCATTCTCGGTGTCCGGCGCGATCCACGCTATCGGGAAGAAGCTGGATTTGTTGGGGGTTGTGGTGCTGGGCTGTCTGACCGCACTGGGAGGCGGCGTACTGCGCGATCTGCTACTGGGGCAGATTCCTCCTCGTGCATTTTCCAATTTCGAATATCTCACCGTTGCCAGCCTTTCTGCACTTGCGGTGTTTGTTTTGGCACGATTCTTTCAAAACGGCTACCGCTCCCATCTTACTCAGCTGGAGCAGATTAACAACGTGTTCGACGCCATCGGACTGGGCACCTTCTCGGTAGTGGGCGTCCAAATCGCGCTGGAAATCGGCCACGCCAATAATCTTTTCTTTTGCATCTTTTTGGGCGTTACCACCGGATGCGGTGGCGGCATCCTACGGGATCTGATGTGCGCCAAGGTTCCGGGAGTCCTGACCAAGCACATCTATGCGCTGGCATCGGCGGCAGGCAGTGGACTCTATTGGAGCCTTCATATTTGGGGAGCCAACGATCTGGTAGCGGTTTTGTGCGGTATTGGAGTGGTGATTACCATCCGTATGCTGGCAACCGTTTTCCGCTGGAGTCTGCCCAAGCTCAAAGAATTGGGAGACGATACATAATCGGAAATAATCCTTGACAATATCCGCAGAATTTGTTACAATAGAGTAACAAATTCTGCGGATTTTTTGCCTTGTCCTGAAAGGAAGCGTTATGAAGGATCATATCATTCACAGCGAAATTCTCTCTACCAAAGCCAATACGCTCCACGCCCTTCGGAGTATGCTCACCCTCTCTCGCATTGAGGAAATGTACATCCTGAAGATCGGGGATTTTTTTGCTGACCGTGAAAAGGTCTGCCGGGAGATTATGGAGCAGTTCCGCGGCTGTCGGATCGTAGTACGCTCATCCTCCTCTAACGAGGACAATATGCGGCGATCCAATGCCGGTCATTACCGCAGCGTGCTGGACGTAGACTCTGCCGATCTGGCGCAGATCATCGATTCGGTGGAGGCGGTGATCCACTCCTATCGAAAGGATATCGACGTGCTGGAGCTGGAGCAGGTACTGATTCAGCGGCAAGCAGAATCGGTGAAGTGCAGCGGCGTAGTCTTCACCCGTGATTTACAGGGAAACCGCCCCTATTATCTCATCAACTACGATGACGGCGGCGCTACCGACTCGGTTACCGGCGGCAGAGGCGGTAAAACCCTTTGGGTTTCCCGTTCCGCAGAGGTGGAACAGCTTCCTTCGCCCTGGTCACAGTTGCTTCTTGCAGTGCAAGAAGCGGAGCATATTCTGGAAGGTCTTGCGCTGGACATCGAGTTTGCGGTAGATGCGGATGGGGAAGTGATCCTTTTCCAGATTCGTCCGCTGGTGGCAGGCTACAAAACCGAGCGTGTGATGGAGGATAGCGAGTATTTTGCCCGTAAAGCGGCGCTGAAACGCTATTATCACAGCGTTCCCGGCCTGCTGAATAAGACGATGCTGCTGTCAGATATGGCATTCTGGAATCCCTCCGAGATTATCGGTGCCAATCCCCGCAGTCTGGACTATTCGCTGTATCGTCACATTATCACCTCGGGTGCTTGGAATGCAGGCTTGCTGCCACTCGGCTATCGCAAGGTGGACGGAGATCTGATGTATCGCTTGGGTAATAAGCCTTATATCAGCTTGGACAAGTCCTTCTTCTCCCTCCAGCCTGCGTCGATCCCCGATACACTGGCTCAAAAGCTTTGTCATTTTTATGCTCAGAAACTGGGCAATAACCTCACCGCTCACGATAAAATCGAGTTTGAAATCGTCTATACCAGCTACGACTTCACCATCGAGGAGCGTAGCAGGGAATTGCTTGCGGCAGGATTTACAGAAGAGGAGCGCAATCTGCTCCTGACCGAGCTGAAAAAGCTCACCGACCATGCCATCGCTGCCCAAAGCGACATTTTGGAAGGCGACCGCGCATTGCTTGGCCGTCTCAACACTCTGCGAGAGGCAACCGAGGCGGCGGTGGAGCAGGAGATTGACCTTCATCAACTGATCGCTACCATTGAAATGCTACTGGATGCCATCGCTGAGTTAGGTGTTACTCCCTTTGCCCGTCAGGCTCGTATGGCGTTTATGGCGCGCGCATTCTGCTTGACTTTGGTGGAAGCAGGCGACTTTACCGAGGACGAAATGGATCGTTTTATGACCTCGGTGAATACCGTTTCCTCCAAGTTCGAGGCGGACTTCAATGCCTACTCTGCCGGTAAGCTGGACCGCGCAACCTTCGACCGCAAATACGGTCACCTTCGTACCGGTACTTATGATATCCGCACTGACCGTTATGATAAGCTGACCTTCCGTCCGATTTCGGGCAAGAAGCAGACCTTCTCGGGTCGCCGTGAAAAATACCGTCTGGACGAAAAGCGTCTTTCCGCAGCTCTCTCCCGCGCCGGATTCGATTGTTCCCCCCTCGCTTTTATGGACTTTATGACTTGCGCCATTGAGCAGCGAGAGTATTTCAAATTTGAGTTTACCCGCTCCCTCAGCCTTGTGCTGGAGTTGATCCAAAAGCTGGGCGAGATGCTACAGATCACTCGAAACGATCTCTCTTGGCTGGAGGTCGCCGATTTCTCCGACGTGCCCGAGGGATGCACCGCATCCGGTCTGAAGGTATTTTGGGAGGATCGCCTGACCCGCAGGTCCAAGGACTACGAAAAGGATAGGGAACTGATCCTGCCCGAGGTGGTATTGTCTGACGAGAGTCTGGATATGATCCCCGTCTACGAAGCACGCCCAAACTTTATTACCTCTAAAGCCGCAGAAGGGGAAGTAGTGCTGTTGGAAGAGGAGCGCTACGCCGACCTCACTGATAAGATAGTAGTAGTTCCCACGGCAGACCCCGGCTATGAATGGATTTTTGCGAAATCTATCAAGGGCTTTATCACTAAATACGGCGGTGCCGCTTCTCATATGGCGATCCGCTGTGCCGAGTTCGAAATTCCTGCCGCCATCGGTTGCGGAGAGAAGATCTACTCGGAAGTATCCAAAATGTCCTATCTGCGCATTGACTGTAAGGCCGAGAAGATCGACGAAGGCATCCAGTATCACAATCTGTCTGCGCTCATTACCCAAAGGGAGAGCGTGAACGCCTACGGCTATCCCACCGACGTGCAGGAAGCGGCGTATATGCGCTTCTGTGAGCTCTTGGGCTTCATCCCCAAGCCGGTCTCCAACTATACCAAAAACGTGGAGAAGCTCTTCGACAAAAAGCGCGATCTGCTGATCGTTGCAGGCGGCGGCGCACTGGCTCCCTCTTGGTACGATCACCCCCATACCGAATCGGTTCAGCCCAATCGGGATCGCACCGAAGAAAAGTTGATCCGCTACTGTGTGATGCATCAGATCCCGGTCATCGCCATTTGCCGAGGGATGCAATATATGAACGTGCTCTTCGGCGGTAAGCTCCGATATCATCCTACGCTGAGAGTGGCGCGTCCCCGTCAGCTGGATCATCCGGTAAAATTGGTGAAGGAGAACCGCACCATCCACATCAACAATTTCCACGAGGACGTGATCTATACAGACGATCTTGCGCCTTGCTTTGAGCCGCTGGCCGTGGATGTGGAAAACGACGTGGTGGAGGCATTCTACTCCGACGATATGAAGATCCTCGCCCTCCAATGGCATCCCGAGCGTCCCTTCCTCACCGCCAATGCGGCAGAGGAGACGCGCAAGTTGATTATCGATTTTATGCAGAAGTATATTCGATAAGAGAGCGCAGGTTCTCAAAAACTGTGCCATAACATACTCGACAGATTATGGCAGGCGGTTCGTGGCCAATCGATTCTTATGGCTACGGAATATCTGCCTCACGCTGTGAAAAAACGGGACAACCTTCCCATATTGGGCAGGATTCGTCCCGTTTTTTACGATGTTTAGGGCATTCTATTGCAAAATATTGGAATCTGTGATAGAATAAATCAGTTAAGATCATCATCTTGAAAGGAAACGAATATGAAAAAACTGTTATTGTTATGTTTAGCACTGGCTTGCACTGTAAGCGTGCTGATGGGCTGTCAGCAGACACCCGCTAATACGACCACCACTCCTGCCGGTTCTACCGAATTCGTCCCCACCTTTGACGAAACGCTCTCTTTCAAAAACCCCCAAACCTCTGCTGATACCTCCGATCTGTTCTACCATAACGGTTCCTTCAAGGACGGCCCTCTGGCCGGTGACCCTTTCCTGTTCTATCACGAAGAAACCGGCACCTTCTACCTCTATGGTACGACCCGAAAGTATTCCAATCCCGGTAAGATTGAAGAGACTTTTGAATACTACACCTCCACCGACCTGATCAACTGGAAAAACGGCGGCGTCTGCTTCAAGCCTGCCAAAGGCGATTGGTGCACCAGCCGTCTGTGGGCGCCCGAGGTATTTGAAATCGACGGCAAATATTATATGTACTATACCGCCGCTACCGGTGATGGCGGTGTGCTCCATTGCAGCGTTGCGATAGCCGACAGCCCTGCAGGACCCTTCATCAACAAAATCTCCGACACGGTCAACGGAAAGAAGCCGGTCTTCGACTTCGGCAGCAATTTCCCCACCATCGACGGCTCTCTGTTCATCGATGATGACGGCTCGATGTACTATTACTTCGCCCGTGATCAGATCGGTGATAACTCCTCCTCCGGCGGAACCAACAGCACTCGCCGCTCCACTATCTGGGGAATCCAGCTGGAGAATCCCTACACCATCAAAGAGGGTGCCAAGCCTGTAAAACTCACTGAGGTAGGTAGAAGTACCATCAACGAGACCGGTAAGTTCACCCAGCAGTGGGAAGTGCAGGACGCCAACGCAATGTGGAACGAGGGGCCCTATATGCTCAAGCATAACGGCGTTTACTACCTCACCTATAGTGCAAACTACTTCGGCTCCAAGTATTACAGTCTGGGCTACGCTATCTCTACCGATCCTCTGGGCGATTTCACCAAGCTCCCCGACGGTCAGGCGCAGATTATGGGTATCTTTCCCGACAGCGAGGACAACTGGGACTACTTCATTGGTACCGGTCACGCGATGTTCCTCTCCATCGGCGAGGAAGACTATATCGTTTATCACACTTTGATTCCCAACACCGACGTATGGCGTCACTTTACCATTGATGCGGTAGGCTACCGTGAGGACGGCACGCTCTACGTCAACGGTCCCACGCTGACCGCACAGAAGGTGCCCGACGCGGTTTCGGGACTCAGCAACGTAGCAGGGAAGGCGACGGTTACTTCCGATAATTTCAACGAAGACACGCTGAAATATCTCACCGACGGCATCACCGGTGCAGGAAAGGCTTACTCCGATGCCGAAGCCAAGACAAACGGCGGCGTGTCTACTCTCACCTTCACCTTTGACAGTCCCGTTGATCTTTCCTCTATCGTGATCTACAACAGCGGCGACTATGCGCAGATGTTCACCTCGGTTGCCCGCATTGAAATCGACGGACTGTACGTAATCGATGACGTAAAGGTGCTCACCGATTCTTACGTGAAGCGCTCCAAGCAGGTCTACGCAGGCTCTGCGGCGATTTTGGAGCTGTCTCACGAGACTAAGGTGCAGACCATCACTATCACCTTCAATAAAGCCGACACCATCGGCGTTTCCGAGGTGCAGATCCTGGCAAAGGGCTGATCTGCAGAAAATTTGCAAAAAACACTTGACAAATTGCCGTTTCGGGTGTATAATCCAAGGTAAGCATCTGAAAAAATGCTTGCCTTGGGACACGATCCCGGGATCGCAAATCCACAGAGAGCGGTGCAAACGCTGAAAGCACCGTGTTTTGTCCCCGCCGATTACCACCCATAGGGTCAAGTGAACAGTTAAATGAGTGAAAAACACGGGTGGAACCGTACATAGCAGTCAGCAAGCTGACTGCCCAAATTGCTACGCAATTTGCGAGTAGTTCGCAAGCGAACTATGTAAATTGCCGTTTCAATTTGCGAGCAGTTTGCAAGCGACATAAACTATGTACCCCGTATGCAAAATAGTTGTCAAGCCAACTATAACGCGTACGGGGTGCTTTTTATTTTCCCCGACGCAGAAAGAAGAAAGGAAGGACTTAAAATGAAAGTCAAAGTCAACAACATTCTGCTGGAATCCGAGACTGTCGTAATGGCATACGATGCCATCAAAGAGGCAGAGCTCATCAGCCGCGAGGTCATTGCGGCATCCGTGAACGGAGAAACCGTAGACCTCTCTACTCCCATCCATGACGGCGATACCGTCAGCCCCCTCACCTTCGCAGACGAAGGCGGCAAGCGCACTTTCAATCATACCGCATCTCACGTGCTGGCACAGGCAGTGAAGCGCCTCTATCCTGACGCCAAGCTCACCATCGGCCCCTCCATCGAGGAAGGCTTCTATTACGATATCGACTCCGACGTTGCCTTCGGCCCCGAGGCGCTCACTGCGCTGGAAGCCGAAATGAAGAAGATCATCAAGGAAAACCTGAAGCTGGAACGCTTCACACTTCCCCGCGAGGAAGCCATCGCACTGATGGAGGAGAAGGGCGAGCCCTACAAGGTTCTGCTCATCGACCGCGTGCCCGAGGGTGAGGAGATTTCCTTCTACCGTCAGGGCGAGTTCGTGGATCTCTGCGCAGGTCCTCACCTCTTTGCAACCGGCGCTATCAAGGCGTATAAGCTCACTCAGTGCACCGGCGCTTACTGGGAAGGCAAGTCCGACCAGAAGCAGCTCCAGCGTATCTACGGCGTAGCATACCCTAACAAGGATCAGCTCAACGCTTACCTCACCGCTCGTGAAGAAGCCAAGAAGCGCGACCACAACAAGCTGGGCAGAGATCTGGGCTATTTCACCACCGTTGACTCCATCGGTCAGGGTCTGCCCATTCTGATGCCCAAGGGTGCAAGAGTCATTCAGCTGCTTCAGAGATGGGTTGAAGACACCGAGCAGGAGCGTGGCTATCTGCTTACCAAGACCCCTCTGATGGCAAAATCCGATCTGTACAAGATCTCCGGTCACTGGGATCATTATCTGGACGGAATGTTCGTGCTGGGTGATCCTAACGACGAAACCAAGGAATGCTTCGCTCTGCGTCCCATGACCTGCCCCTTCCAGTATCAGGTATTTCTGAACAAGGCTCGTTCCTACCGTGATCTGCCTATGAGATTGGGCGAAACCTCCACTCTTTTCCGTAACGAGGACTCCGGCGAGATGCACGGTCTGATCCGTGTAAGACAGTTCACCATTTCCGAGGGTCACCTGGTGCTCCGTCCCGAACAGCTGGAGGAAGAATTCCGCGGCTGTCTGGAGCTGGCTAAGTATTGTCTGGAGACCGTTGGTATGCTGGAAAACTGCTCCTTCCGCTTCAGTCAGTGGGATCCTGCCCGTGCAGGCATCAAGTACGAAGGCACTCCCGAGCAGTGGGAAGAGGCTCAGCGCGTTATGGGTGAGATTCTCGATAATCTGGGCGTAGAATACACCATTGGCATCGATGAGGCAGCGTTCTACGGTCCTAAGCTGGATATCCAGTACAAGAACGTATTCGGCAAGGAAGACACCATCGTTACCATTCAGATTGATATGCTGCTGGCAGAGAAGTTCGGTATGGAATATACCGATACCGACGGTCAGAAGAAGACTCCTTATATTATCCACCGTACCAGCCTTGGCTGCTACGAGCGTACGCTGGCATACCTCATCGAGCGTTACGCAGGCGCACTGCCCCTGTGGATGGCTCCCACGCAGGTAAAGGTACTGCCCATCGGTTACGATCAGCACCCCTACGCAGAAGAGCTGGCGGCTAAGATGAAGGCTGCAGGTATGCGTGTAGAGGTTGACGAGCGTAACGAGAAGATCGGCTACAAGATTCGTGCTGCTCAGCTGGAAAAGACCCCCTATATGCTGGTTGTGGGCGCCAACGAAGCCGAGACCGGTATGGTTGCAGTCCGTTACCGTGACGGCTCTTCCGAGAATATGACCTTCGACGCCTTCTTCGCAAAGGCACTCCAGCAGATCGCTACCAAGGAAAAGTATTAAAATTTATGCAGGGCTTTGCCCCGCACCCCACCAAGAACCCTTTTGAAAAAGGGTTCTTGGATCTCCTAAAACTTTAGAAAAGCGCGGCAAATTTTTTGCCGCGCTCAATACTTGCATAGATTATCTGTAAAGAAGGAATCCACTTGAAACACACTCGGAAAACATATCGTCTTACTCTTTCCGCACTCTTTGCTGCACTCTGCTGTGTGATGACTATGATGGTGCAGATCCCTATTCCAACTGCAGGGTACATCCACTTCGGAGACGTTTTCGTCCTCCTTTCGGGCTGGCTGCTGGGCTTTCCCGGAGTGATCGCCGCAGGCATTGGCTCTATGTTTGCCGACCTTTTCACAGGCTACGCTTCCTATGCTCCTATCACTTTTGTGGATAAGGCGGCAACCGCACTGGTGGCGTGGCTTGTGTATGCACTACTCAAAAAGATTTTCCCTCGCAAATGGGCATTTGTGGGCTTAATTCTCTCTGCCATTTTAGGCGAACTCGTTATGGCGGCTGGCTATATTGGCTACGAATGGATGCTGTACGGCTTCGGCAAAGCGATTCTCAATCTTGTACCATACCTCATCAAAGGTGGAATCAGCGTAGCGCTGGCTTGCCTCTTATATCCTGTGACAAAACGGATTATGAGACGGATGGGAATAGAATCTAATTACAGTACATTTCCAAAAGCAAGGTGACACAATGGAAGCATATCAAAACGTATTGCACCATCATCTGAATTATAGAATATCTATGTGCATTCTATCACTCCTGTTTGTGGTAATTGCGTTTTTCTTGCTGAAGATCCTTCCTCGGAGAATTCGAAACACGACATGGAGAAGCACCGGTGTCTATCTTATTGGTTGGTATGTGATAATCTTGGGGGCGGTTGCATGCATTAGGCAGGGATTTCTTGCTTCAAATATTGCAGTGGACTTGTCACAGCAATCTTTCGTTACTTATACAGGAAAGTTGGATTGGAAAGAGCAAACGGGAAAATCGGCGATGGATGTCGCTCTTTTGTCAGACGATTCGATCACAGTAATCTCATTCGGTGATACCTATGATCTTTCCAATGGAACATATACCGGTGAAGTGATTTACACAAGCCATTCAAAGATTATTGTAGAGATGGATGTGGAACCACAAACATAAAAATCCCCCGATCGTCTCTGCATTCTTAGCGGAGAAAACACGAACACCACCAATGAAATTTCTTTGGTGGTGTTTTTTGTGTTGGAGCGAAATTATGAAAGGCTCCCTCCGGGAGGGAGCTGGCGCCGTAGGAGACTGAGGGAGAGTGCGTAACAATAAAATCCGTGCATACTGAAAGTCACGCGGGCTCCTTCCACCGCTATCGCGGTCCCCCTTCCTCCCGGAGGAAGGCTTTGGTGCGCCGTTCTTCTGCGTATAGTGGGTTCGGGCTTCTGCCCGATCGTGCGTGGACTGCCACGCGCTATGCTTGCACCGGACGCAAGCGTCGGGAAAGTAGAAAACAAGTGTTAATTGTATTATTCAAACGCCGTTTGAGAAAACTCAATAACGCAGTTGTTGACTTTCAGCGCGTTTAATGCTATCATATTACCAGAAGGTGCGCACCTCTAATAATCATTTAGGAGGATTTTATGGTTGAATTGAAAATTGCGGAAGTGATTCTACGCGAAAGAAGAAAGCTGAAACTAACGCAAGAAGAATTAGCCAATGCGCTTATGGTTTCACCGCAAGCTGTTTCCAACTGGGAGCGTGGTGGTTATCCCGATATTACTCTTTTGCCTCGAATCGCAAATTGTTTTAAGATAACGGTTGACGAGCTTATCGGCAACGATGAAGCCAGTCACCAAGCCGATGTTGAATTTTTTATGTCAAAGTTTAATCATTCGCTTCCGGCAGAACAGTTGGTTTTGGCAAAAGAATATTATCAAAAGTATCCCTCGGATTTTGCAATTTGCGATTGTTTGGCTATGGCAATTTTACGAAATAAAGAATGTTGGCAAAGAGATTATCCGCTGCTAAAAGAAGTATGCGAGAAAATTATTTCAGATTGTACTTGGGAATATACCCGTCAAAATGCACTGGAATGTATGAGCATCGTATGCCCCGATGATGAATGGGAAAAATGGCAATACAAAAGCGAACAATTTTATTCTTCTTGTCAAAATGAACGTATCGAAGAGCGTTTTTGGAAAAGGGGAAAACAAGCAGAATATCAAAAGCAAAATACAGCGAATGTTCTCTTGAATTTGATGCACTTTTTAGGAAGAGAGTATATGCGGTATTATGAAAAAGACAATGGCATGCTCTTTGAAAAACCACAAAAAACTGCTACCCTTATGAAATATAGAATGAGAATTCTTGAATGTATTTCAGATGATGGAGATATCCCTGAGGCATGGAGCGGTTGCTATGCTGATTTGTGCTTAAAGGCCGCAGGAGCAATGATCGGTGCGGGCGAAATTGATGAGGGCTTTATATATCTTGAAAAAGCTTTTACATTGTATGATACTTGGTTACAAATACCCGAAGGCAAGAAAATGGAAACAGGTTCTCCGACACTGTTTGAAAACGCAAAGATCTCCAAAATAGAAAAGAATTGCGTTGTTAATATCTTCTTTGAAGATGGTACAAGTGTTTGGACACCATACTTGTGGTTGTTTTGGCAAATCAAAGGCGATATATTTAATGCGATGACAAAGTGGCCTTGGTTTGATAATGTGCGCGAGGATGAACGTTACGCAAAGCTCCTTGCAAAAGCAAAAGAAATGGCTGAAGCAAAATAAATTGCAATCTTCTTATAGCCCCGCCTCGGCGGGGCTTTGCTTTGCTTTCCGCATATCAAAAAGCCACCACGAAAATCGTGGTGGCTAAATTCATTTTACCGCTAATTTTGCAGACACTCAGTCGGGAGTTTTATTTTAACAAGCTTTATTTTTAAACGTAAGATTTATCTATATTCACAACGGAATAATAATTTTTATCGATAGATTTAACTATCGTTTGCACGTTGTCGCGAAGTTCTTCTTCGCTCTTTTTCATATCGAAAGGCACTACAACATCAAAAAGCACGTTTGTATGAGTGGGACCCTTTACCATTCGGAAATCGTGAATGGTAAGGCGTGAATCTATGCAAGAGATAAGAGATGTTACCTTTTCGCGGACTTCGAGCGTGTGCTCGTCGTCTGTCACTATCGGG
>JAFTMF010000103.1 GCA_017452565.1 Clostridia bacterium | reverse complement strand
TTTGGCAATGAGCACTGTGGTAGGTCATACTATGGAGAAAAAATGGGACGAGCGGCAGGCCGCTTTCTCCTCTCTCTCCGATTTCTCTCAGGAGAGTTTTTCGGGAATTGCCGTCATCAAGGCCTTCGTGAAGGAAACGATTGAGCTGATGGCATTCAAGAAGCTGAACAAGAAAAACGAGGACGCCAACGTTACTTTCGTAAAAACTTCTACGCTCCTGCACATTTTGGTGACCCTTTTCGTAGAGTCCATCGTTTGCGTGATTCTGGGCTACGGCGGCTGGCTGGTCCACGAGGGCGTGTTCAATGCAGGTCAGCTGGTGGAATTCATCGGCTACTTCACCGCCATCGTTTGGCCGATTATGGCTGTCTCCCAGCTGATTGAGATGCGCTCCCGTGGCAAAGCATCCCTCGCCCGTATCACCGAGCTTCTCGACGCTCCCTTCGACGTGCAGGATGCCCCCGACGTCAAGGAACCCGCTCCCATCAAGGGCGATATCGAGTTCAGAAACCTCACCTTCCGCTATCCCGGCGGCGATCTGAACGTGCTGGAGGACGTTTCCTTCCACATTAACGCCGGCGAAAACGTAGGCGTGATCGGCAGAACCGGCTCGGGCAAGACCACGCTGGTGGATCTGATCCTGCGCACCTACACCGTCCCCGACGGAACCATCTATCTGGACGGCAATGATATCAACCGCATCCCCATCAAATCGGTGCGCAGCTATGCGGCCTACGTGCCTCAGGATAACTTCCTCTTCAGCGATACCATCGAGCATAACATCGCCCTCGCCTCCGACTTCGGCGGTGCAGAAGAGATCGAGACTGCCGCCAAAATGGCAGACGTTCACGATAACATTGCCGGCTTCAAGGAAGGCTACCAAACCATTCTGGGCGAGCGTGGCGTTACCGTCTCGGGCGGTCAGAAGCAGAGAATCTCCATCGCCCGTGCGCTGATGAAGGATGCTCCCATCCTCATTTTGGACGATTCGGTTTCGGCGGTGGACGTGAAAACCGAAAAGGTGATTCTGGAAAATCTCCGCAATCTCCGCCACGGCAAGACCACCATCCTCATTGCGCACCGCATTACCACCATTCAGGAGATGGATAAGATCATCTTCCTCGAAGAGGGCAAGGTCACCGCGGTTGGCAACCACGCTACGCTGATGGACAGCTGCCCTGCTTATCGGAGCATGGTAGAGCTGCAGAAGCTGGACGATGCGGCAAAGGAGGCGTAAAGAATGACACAATATCTTCCCATTCTCATCGTAGGCGCGCTGATCGGCGTGATTTCGATCATTTTTCTGATCGCCTACCTGTCTCTGATGAAGCAAAAAGAAGCTATTGGCTTCGACCGCAATATGAAGGACAGCGAGATCACCCGCCGACTCCTTCGCTATGCAAAACCGTATATCAAGAACTTCGTCTTCGTGCTGATTCTGATGCTTTTCTCCATCGCCTACGATATTATCTCTCCTCTGATCGTCGGCTACATCGAAGAAATGATCAAGGACAAGTTCGAAATGGCCGATCTGATTGCAGGCGTGCTGGTGTACGCAGGCATTTTGGTGGTATCGCTGATCTGCTCCTACCTGCAGGCCATCGTCCTCCAACGGACGGGACAGCGGATCGTATCGACCATCCGCCTGGACGTGTTCTCTCACATTGAATCGCTCTCTCACGCACAGCTTTCCGAGATTCCCGTGGGCAAGCTGGTCACCCGTGTCACCAACGATACCAACGCCGTTTCCATGATGTTCACCAACATCATCGTGAATCTGGTGAAGAACACCTTCGTCATCATCGGCGTGCTGGGTGCAATGCTTCTGGTCAACTATCAGCTCACCCTGATGGTGCTCTGCTTCGTGCCTTTCGTGGTATGGTTCACCGTAGTCTTCCGCAAATTCTCCCGCAAAGCCTACCGCAAGGTCAAGGACGGCACCACCGACATCAACACCTTCCTCTCCGAGCACCTGTCGGGTATGAAGATTATTCAGATCTTCAACCGCGAGGAGCGGAAAAAGGCGGAATTTGACGAAAAGAACCAAAAACTGGGCGAGGCCAAACGGCATCAGATCTTCACCTTCGGTATTTTCCGTCCGCTGGTTTATATGCTCTACATCTCCTCGGTGCTCTGCCTCCTCTATTTAGGCGGCAAGGGCTACATTCAGGACACCGTGTTCTTGGGTCAGACCATCACCAGCGGTACGGTGGTCACCTTCTACCTCTACATTTCCAAGTTCTTCAACCCTATTCAGAGCCTTGCGGAGCAGTTCAACTGGCTCCAGTCGGCCTTTGCATCGGCAGAGAAGATCTTCACCATTATGGACATCGCCCCCGGCGTCACCGACGAAGAGGATGCCATCGAGCTCCCCGAGGTCAGAGGCGAGATTGAATTCAAGAACGTGTGGTTCTCCTACGTAGAGGGCGAGTGGGTATTAAAAGATGTCTCCTTCAAGGTGGAGGCAGGGCAGACGGTAGCCTTCGTTGGCTCTACCGGCTCGGGCAAGACCACCATCCTCTCCCTCCTTTGCCGAAACTACGACATTCAGAAGGGACAAATCCTCATCGACGGCATCGACATCAAGAGAATCAAGATTGCATCGCTGCGCCGTCACTTTGGACAGATGCTCCAGGACGTGTTCCTCTTCTCGGGTACCATCCGCTCCAACCTCCTGCTGGGGCTGGAGGGCATCTCCGACGAGGAAATCCACAAAGCCTGCAAGTACGTCAACGCCGACCACTTCATCGGACGGCTGAAGGACGGTCTGGACGAGGAAGTCAGAGAACGTGGCAACAACTTCTCGGCAGGCCAGCGCCAGCTCCTCTCCTTCGCCCGTGTCATCCTGCATAAACCTGCGGTGATGATTCTGGACGAGGCCACCGCCAACATCGACACCGAAACCGAGCTGCTGATTCAGGATTCGCTGGAAAAGATGATGAACATCGGCACGATGCTGATGGTAGCCCATCGGCTTTCCACCATCCAGCACGCCGACAATATCATCGTCCTCTCCCACGGCAAGATCATCGAGGAAGGCAGCCACGCCGATCTCCTGGAGCAGAAGGGCCGCTACTACAACCTCTATCGCCTGCAGGCAGACAAGCAGAAATTGCTGGAAACCAAGTGAGATGCGAGGCTTCGGTTCGAGCTCTGCTTCCCAAAACTTTATAAAAATGCCCGCAATATATTTGCGGGCGTTTTTGCGATGTTTGCACGGCTTTCCGGGGCGTCGATGCGCCGCCCCCTACGAGATGGATCGCTCTCCTGCAGCCCGATTTCCCAAATCCCCTTGACTTTTCCCCGAACCTGTGCTACTATGAGGGCAGAAAATCCAACCTCAGGTGAACTATGGCAACCCTTCTGCTGATTGTAATTTATCTTCTGTTCATAGGTCTGGGCATACCGGACTCGCTCTTCGGCACGGCATGGCCGGCCATCTACCCCGATCTCGGCCTCCCCGTGTCCTCCTCCACCATCGCGACCATCTGCTCGGTGGGCTTTAGCATCCTCTCCAGCCTTTTCGCAGAAAAGGTGATCCGACGCTTCGGCACTGCATGGACCGCCGCCGTCAGCACCGCTATGACCGCCGTGGGACTCATCGTGCTGGCATATTCCCAAGATTTGTGGTGGTTTTGCCTCTGTGCAATCCCGCTCGGACTGGGCGCAGGCGCGGTGGATACCGCAATGAACAACTACGTCGCCCTTCACTACGGCGCAATGCAGATGAGCTTTCTCCACTGCTTCTACGGCGTGGGTGTTACGCTCTCCCCTTATCTGATGTCGCTGGTGCTGGAGGGTGCAGGCGGCTGGCGGGACGGCTACCGTCTGGCCTTTTGCGTGCAGGCGGGGATCGCGCTGATCGCCTTCCTCTCCCTGCCGCTGTGGAGAAAAATGCCTCCCCCTCGTTTGTTGGAGGAAGAAGCCGTGAGCGAGCCTCTGTCTACGAAGGACGTGGTAAAAGATCCCGCCGTGCGTACGGTATGGTTCATCTTCATCGCCTCCTGCGGACTGGAATACGTCTGCGCATCTTGGGGTGCAACCTTCCTTGTGCACATCAAACACCTTTCGGTGGAGGCGGCTGCCGAGGGCATCACTTTCTACTACGTGGGTCTGACCCTGGGACGGCTGCTCTCGGGCTTTCTTGCGAAAAAGCTGTCGCCTTGGAGAATCATCGGCATCGGACAAGGTGCGGTGGCGGCGGCGATTTTGTTGCTGTTTCTGCCGCTCCCTTCATCACTGTCTGCGGGAGTTGCCATCTTCGCCCTTTTCTTGGTGGGGCTGGGCAACGGACCGCTCTATCCCAATATGATGCACCTCACCCCCGAAAACTTCGGTGTGGCCGCTTCCCAAGCTGTGGTGGGCACGCAGGTGTGCGCCGCCTACGTGGGGATGTTGGGACTCCCCGTGATCTTTGGCGTGCTGGTGGCGTGGGTGGGCGCAGGCGTCGTCCCTGTGATGATGGCTCTGCTCTACGCCATTCTCATCGGTGCGATTGTGCTATTGCGACGGTTTCTGAAGGCGCGCAATCGACTGCATTAATCTATACAGGAGGCTATGATGGGAAGACAAACCCGATTTTTCGCCACTCCCGTTGATTTGGAAGAGCTGCTTTCTGCCATCGCGGAGAAGGGCGGTGTACTGCTCAATCACTATGGCGAGGAGATTACGCTTGAAGTTGCAATGGAGCTCATCCGTGGTTATTATACCGGAGAGATAGAGGAAATCTATCCTCCCAAAGCCTCCGCCGATATTGTGCGGAAAAAAGTGGACGCCATTGCCATCCCAAACGCTCAGCTGGTGATCGGGTATAGCAAGGACGGTGAGCCCTTTCTGGATCAGAGCAATTCGGAGGTCATCGAGTTTAGTATGAATCGTCGATGGTGCCCGCCATATTCGCCTCGCCCCACCGCCGATCCGCTTCCTGCCATTGAAAACGGATACGAATGCGGACGGTTCTGGTACGCCAAAGAAGGTTTTGATCGTGAGCGATGCGAGTGGATGCCCAAACCCCACGAAAAGGAGCTTGCGAAGCTGTTCAACTTCATCCATCGCACCATTCGCAAAACCTATCGCGTGGATGTCAACCACTCCGAATATATAGGCCACGACGCGTACAAGGGCTATCTTGACGGAACTTTTGTCCCCTGCGCGGGATATTTACGCTATATTTTCCCTGCGGATTGTGAAACATCTGAGGAATAATCGCTTTTAGGAGGAATTATGGATACCATTAAAATCGAATGTAAGGGCAACACCCGTATGGTTGCCCACCGCGGCGCTTCTGCGCTGGAGCGGGAGAACACCAACGCCGCCTTCCTGGCCGCTGCCAATCGCAGCTACTATGGCATCGAAACCGACGTGCATCGCACCGCTGACGGCGGGTTTGTGCTCATTCACGATGACCGCACCGGCAGAGTGTGCGCCACCGACATCCCCGTGGAGAGCTCCACCCTCGCCGATCTGCGCAGTCTGACCCTCAACGATACCCACGGACTTGCCACCAGAGGCGATCTGGTGATCCCCGTGCCCGAGGAGTATGCCGTGATCTGCCGTGACTACGGCAAGGTAGCGGTGCTGGAGCTGAAGAGCGCCTTCACCGAGAGCGAACTGCAGGAGATCATCTCCACCCTCGTCCGCTGTGAGGCACTGGATAGGACGGTGTTCATCTCCTTCGTGGCGGAGAATCTGATCCTGCTGCGCAAGCTCCTGCCCGATCATCCCGTGCAGTTCCTCACGGGCAAGCTGGACGAAGCCGTCTTTGATTTCCTGGTACGGGAGAAGATGGATCTGGACGTCCACTACTCTGCGCTCACTAAGGAGTGGATCGACCGACTCCACGGTGCGGGCATTGTGGTCAACTGCTGGACGGTAGACGATCCCGAGGCTTGCCGCCGCCTCATCGATTGGGGCGTGGACTATATCACCTCCAACAGATGTGAATAAACGAAAGAATCCCCTCAGCTTTGCAAATGCATGGCTGAGGGGATTGTTTGATTGGGGTTATTCTTCAAACTCGTAGGTGAAGAGGGGCCTTCGGTAATTGGGCAAGGTGAATGTTACGGTGTCATCCTCCCAATGAGTAACAACATGATCGGTAATGTTGGAGGAGTCTGATGCAATGCGCCCGATGCGTACCCAAACCCCCGGGGCTATTTGGCGGTAGAAGTTGTAAAAGTACGCATTTCCTTCCGAGCGTCCATAGGTGGAGACATTGTCGGTTCTTTGCACCACGATGGTGCGCTCTTTGCCGGGTGAGGTGAGAGCAGTGCATTTTGCAGAGTAGGGATGTATGGTGGAGAGAAGAAGGAGCAACCCTGCAAACAATAGCAGTATCACAGTGAGAACCACCGCAAAAATACGGTCACCAATGGTTTTTTTGCCTGAAAACAGCAGGATGGCAAATCCGGTGGCAAAGAATAGGTCTGCGATGAAGATTGCAAAGGGCATCAGATTGTAGAGCGTTTTGCCGTTTGCGTAGAAAAGAATCCCAAGGCTGTGCAAAACGGATATCAGCACACTTAGTGCTGCGATGGAAAGTCCAACCCACAGACAAATTTTCACTCCAAGCGGATGGGGACGGCGGCGCAGGAGGATGGTGAGAGCAATTCCTGACAGGAGTAGAAGAAGTGTCAGGTGAACTGTTGGGGCATAAGCCAGTAATAACAGTAGTATGGCGAAAATACCTTCCATAAAACGCTCCTTTCAATGGCGGTTGGGGCGGGCTTTGGCTTAATTTCAGTTTTAGTGTATCACAAAAAATAACATTTGTCAAGAGGTAGGGCGCGAAATTAAGGAAGAGAGCCCAGTCGGGGTGACTCGGCTCTCTTGGGGTGGGTGTCTATCAGTCGGACAAGGGAGTTTCCGGATTGGGATCGGAGAAGGAGAGTTCGCCGTAGTAGATGTTGATGGTGATGTGGGGCGATCCCCATGCGGCAAACCAGCATTCATAAATGGGGACGGATTCTATCAACAGATCAATATACGGCATCACTTCTTGAGGGAAGAGAACGTTTTTGATCTCTTCGTTAGTATGGCCACCCTCTCGAATCATTGCAAGGGCTGTGCGCACATCCTCCGCCTTCATATAATAGGTGGGCATAATGCACTGGATGAGGTAGTCCGAATCAACAAAAGACTGCGGATGAGGCAGATAGGCGATCTGCGGATCCTTGTACATTCCGTAAATCGCTACAGGGGTGTTCTGCGCCTCCATTAGAGTGACAAACTCTTCGTAGGTGATCTCCTGACTGCAGTCCTTATTGTCCATATTTCGCAGATAGTACCGTCCGTCGGTGGCTACTACGATTTCTACGAAATAGAACAGATCGTTATCCGCATCCCGCAGATAGAGATAGCCCACGCGGCGGAAGGTGAGATGCTCAATGGAAATTCCTTCAATAAGGGGATATTTCAGAATCAGAGGAAGAACCTGATTCCATCCCTCCTCGGTCATTTCGGGCTCTGCTTTTGCCATCAGGGATTGAATATACTCTTGCGTCCAGGTGGCGTACTTTGCCAGTGTGTTGTCCCACTTTCCGTTTTCATCGTAGCAAAGGTGATAATCGACGTAGTAAGGAATTCGCTCGCCCAGTGTGGGGAGAAGCGCGCAGGTCTTTTCGTAATCACCCTTCAGATTGCGGCGGAAGGTCTGCTGTTCGCGTTCCTGTACGGTGCGGTAGTAGATGTTTCCGGGAACATAGGCTTGGGAAGGATGGTGGAAGCTCAACGTGTAGAGCGTGAAGGTGTCGGTTCGATAATCCTCTACGATTTGATAAATGTAGAGGTCTTCCCTTCCGGGGAAGTCCATGGCAACAATCTCCAGTATTGCGTAATCCTCGTGGAGCTCATAGCCAATCTCTTCAATGACAAGGAAGTAATTCTGTCGAAGCGCATCAAATTTCTTCCAAAAATCGGGGATGTTATTGGTTTTCAGCACCGTCTCGGCGACGTCATTTTTCAAAGAGTTCAGCATATTGCGAGTCTGATCAAAGTAATCGGCTCGGGAGATGGTGAATCCCAAAGAAATGGTGCTGCCGTCACTGCTCACCGCAAGACTGTAATGGGTGAATGCATTTCCGGGATTCGCACCTTTCAGCAGTGCTTCGGAGACGGGAATGGCCATAGACTCGCCGCTTACAAGATCGGCAATCACCAGAGAGTCAGACTTGTGGACATAGTAGTAGAGGTAGTTGCCGCGGATTTGATAGGTTCCTACATGAATGGTCTTCACAATCCGGTCGGTAACGGGGTTGTATATTGTGAGACTGTGGTAGTAAGTGTGGTAATCGGCATCTACCAGCAAGGGCAGAGCGGAGAGATCGGCAGGCTTCTTACCCGTGGTGCAATCGTAAGCGGTAAAGCCCTTGGGGGTGCGGGAAATGAGGATGCCGTTCTCCAAATAGAGCACCTCGCCTTCGCCCTTGAAGGTGAAGCCGGTTTGGGTGTCGTAGAGCACCCACTCGCCGTACTCATTTTGCTCAACCGCATCTCCGATACGCAGATGGGTGTAGACGAATCGCCCGTCGGAGGAGAATTTGGAGTGTCCGAAGGTGTTGTATCCGACACAGATCGGCGTTATCTCCATAGTGTTCAGATCCACTAAAACAAGATCGTCCAGGAGATCGTCCTCTTCGCGCATAAGGGCGGCTACCATATAATTGCAATGATCGCTGAAGCTGAGATAGTCCATAGCGTCGAATTGCGCCTGCGTAAAGGGAAGCTTCTTCAGCGTTTGCGCTTTGCGATCGTAGACAAGGACGGCGCCCTCCCCCGGCTGAGTTTCGATGGCGACCACGTAACGGTTGCCGTCTTTGGAGGCGTTCAGATTGAAAAAATTCTTGATTTGAGATAGTTCCACGTCCACCGACGCCCACAGCTCTTTCAGCTCGTGACCGAGACAGATCAGCTCACCGTCAGAGGGGCGCAGATACACTACCTTGCAGAAGGATTCCTGATGAGATGCCGGGTGATCGTGCATCACGATCAGATCACCGGAGACGAAGGCGTAGCGATAGTTGCCCATATCCAGATCCAATGAGGCGTAGTCATTGTAGATCTCCTTCAGAACTGTAGGTTGGAAACTGCTCTGAGAGGAAGAGGGAATGCAGTTCACCAGACGAATACTCGTGCCGTTATACCACGCGGGCAGGAGCGATGGCAGGGGCGGCTGAG
>JAFTMF010000102.1 GCA_017452565.1 Clostridia bacterium | reverse complement strand
TCACTGCGGGAAAATCCCTCGGCGGAGAGATTATACTCTTCGAAGAAGTCCATCGCTTCGTTGTATTCTTTGGCTTCCATTGCCGCTACGGTGATCCCGCCGCCCACAATCAGCAGTGCTGCCATCGCAAATGCTGCCAGTCTGGCAGGGCTCAATCGCCGTCTGACGGGAGCATACTCGTTGGCTACGGATACAGTAGGACAAGCTGCCAATACCTTCTCCATATCGGGCATCGGTCTGTCTTCCAGCTTCTGCAGAACCTTGTTGATTATCTTTTTCATCGTTGTTCCTCCTTTCAGGACTCATACTGTTTTTTCAGTTTTTTCAGCGCACGCTGATACTTTTTTTCAGTAGCGGATGAAGTCAGCCCCATCATCTCTGCCACCTGACGGTGAGAGAGGCCAACGTATACGTGCAGAGTGACGATTTGCCGCTCCTCCTCCGACAAGCGGGAGAGCAGATCCTGCACCTCCACCGAGGCAAGCTCTGCGTCACGGGTGGGAATGTCTCCAATTTCATCGGTAGACACATCATTCTTCCGAACGGTAACCAAATCGATGGAACGATTGCGGGTGATGGTCATTACGTAGGCACGGGCACTGCCTTCCCCTTTGTAGAGAGTGGCACGCCTTGCCAGCAAAATCATCACGTCTTGCAGCACGTCCTCCGCATCGGTGTAATTGCCCACGATGGTGTATGCCACCGAACGAATCAGCCGACCGTACAAATGGTAGATCACCGCCAGCCCGTTCATATCGCCCTTCGACAAATCCCGCAGAGCGCTATCCGCTTGCTTGTCAATGAGTGCTTGCTTGATGTTTAACACTTTCTCACCTCCTTGAGATCTCACTTATTAAGACTCTTTTGAGAACCGTTTTCGGACACAGTTGATTGAAAAAAGAAAAAAATTTTTTTGAACCCCAAAAACAAAAATCCACGGGACTCCCGTGGATCTCGTTTGCCTTATTTCTTCTTGGACTTCTTTTCAGTCTTTTCCTCGGTCTCTTCCTCAGCCTTTTCGGTAGCAGGAGCTACGTAGCCTTTGGTAGCGGAAACGGGAACGTCTACGCTGCGGATAGCGGTCTTGAGGATGCGGATCTTGGTGCAAGCTTTGCTGGTCTCGATGACGCAGGTCTCGTCCTTGATGCTGACCACTCTGCCGATGATACCGCCGATGGTGGTGATCTCGTCGCCAACCATCAGATTGTTACGCATAGCAGCGTCTTCTCTGTCCTTTTTCTTCTGAGGACGGATTGCGAAGAAATAAAATACTACCACCAACACCAGAATCATCACGATGCTAATCCAATAACTGCCGGTAGGATCTACAGTCTCCGCCAAAACACGAACATAATTCATAGTATTTCTCCTTTGGAACTAACAAATTACTTTTATTATTATACAAGACACTTTTGCAAAATGCAAGACCTATTTGTAAACTTTTTCCGCAAAGCGCTTACCGCTCGCCTGCCAGCTTATTGACGGTCTTGTTGGAGCCGATGAGGGTGATTACGTCCTCGTCCAAAAAGGCACGGTCGGGTGCGGGGGAGATGTTGATCTTTCCCTTGCCTTCCTCGTTGATGGCGATGATGTTCACGCCGTATTTGCGGCGGACGTTGAGCTCGATGATGGTCTTGCCTACCCAAGAGGCGGGAACCTTGATCTCGACGATGGAATAATCCTCGGAATAGCGGAGATAATCGAATACGTCCTGTTTATCCAGCGTATGAGCCAGCTTTTCGCCCATATCCCGTTCGGGGAAGACGATGCGGTCTACGCCGATCTTCTCCAGCACGCGACACTCCAGCTCGGAGCAGGCACGGGCAACCACGCGCTTGACTCCCATATCCTTCAACATCATCGTAAGCAGGATGGTGTTATTGATTTCACCGGGAAAGCTGATGACGGCGGTATCGTAGGCGGTAACGCCCGCTTTGCGGAGCACCGATTCGCTCATAGGATCGCCGATGATGGCGTCGGTGGTGATGTCTGCCACCTTGCGGACGGCATCGTCGTCGGGATCAATGACCATTACCTGATGGCCGCTTTGCTCCAGGGATACGGCAAGAGTCTGTCCGAATGCGTCCAGACCGAATACAACGAAAGATTTCATATTAATTCTCGCTTTCTATAGAACTATCGAATATGGATGTTGTTACGTGAAAATCGGGGATTGGGATCAGCCTACCGGAAATTCGGTCTCGGGGTAGCGGGCGCCGTCCCCTTGATCGGCGTGGCGCAGAGCCAGCGAGTAGATAACCGTGAGGATGCCCACACGTCCCATATACATCAGCAGAACCACCAGACATCTGCCGAAGAGATTCAGATTGGGGGAAAGATTCAAGGAAAGTCCCACGGTGGCGTAGGCGGATGATGATTCGTAGAGCGATTCCATCAGCCCTGTGCCGCATCCTGCGCTGAGCAGGAGCGCCGCACCGAAGGCACAGCACAAACCGATGAGAGTGACGGTCATCGCCCGCAGGACGATGTCCTTGGAAACGGTGCGCCGCATCAGCACGATCTGATCCTTACCTTTGGCGATCTGCAGAACCGACCAGAAGAGCAAACCAACCGTTCCCACCTTGATGCCGCCTGCCGTAGAGCCGGAGGCACCGCCAATGAGCATCAGCAGGATGGAGACGCCCTTCCCTGCACCGCTCATCGCAGTATTATCAAAGGCGGAGAATCCTGCGGTTCGCAGAGACACCGAGTGGAAGAAGGCCGCCCACAGCTTTTGGGAGATGGGCATTCCCGCCAGCGCACCGTTCCACTCTAAAATCAGCGTCAGGACGAATCCGGCCAGCAGAAGAATGCCGGTAAGCAGCAGAATAAATTTGGAGTACACGCCCAGTCTGTCCCGTCTGCCGGTAATATCGGCGGCGCTGGTGCTGCGCATACTCTTTGCCCAGCGATAGCCCCGCCACTCCCGCATTCGGCTGAATGCCAGCTGGAGATGGCAGACCACCCAATCGAAGAGGTCGCTCCAGACTACGAATCCGATACCGCCGAAGGTAACGAGGAAGGATAGAACGCTCATTACCAGCGGATCGTTTGTGAAGGCGGTCATACTGAAGCCGCCGCCGTAGTTGCCTAAAATGTCAAAGCCTGCATTACAGAATGCGGAAACCGAATGGAAAACACTTTTATAAAGTCCATCCTTCCAGCCGAAGATGGGAACGAAACGGATGGCCAGCAGTGCGGCGCCCGCTCCCTCCACGGCGAATGTGCCCACGAGAATCCGCCGCATAAAGCCTGCGGAGGCATCCTCTGCCGAGGACAGCCCCAGTGCTTCGGTTACCAGACGGTTTTCTCTGGGAGTCACCGTCCGTCGAAGGAGCTTGGACATCAGCACCGCCACCGACATAAAGCCCAGACCGCCTATCTGAATCAGGCAGAGGATGACGGTATGCCCAAAGGTGTTCCAATGTCCCAGCGTGTCCACTACGGTAAGTCCGGTAACGCAGGTGGCGCTGGTTGCGGTGAAGAGCGCCGCCGACCAATCAGTAAGCTCGCCGCTGCGGGAGGAGATGGGGAGCATCAGCAAGAGCGTTCCCGTCAGGATGATAGCGATAAATCCCAGCGCCAATACCTGCGCCGGAGATTTGCGCCGTTTTGCCGCCGCTTTGCCCCGAACCGCCGCTCCGTAGTCGCTTCCACGGTCAGCGGTGACAAAATGTTTGGATGTTGGATCTGATTTCATCATTGCCTCCAATCAGTAACGGCAGAGCGGGAGGCATCTGCCATTTTGGATTGATAATCCTCCAGCAGAAGCGAGCACAGACCGATATCCCGAAACCGCCCTTTCACCATCATTGATTGGCGAAGGACACCTTCGAATACCAATCCGCAATGCTCCATCACGCGGCGGGAGGCGATATTTTCTACCATATACCGTCCTTCGATGCGGTTGAGTCCCAGCGTTTCGAAGCCGTAACGGATCACCGCCGATGCCGCTTCGGTAGCATAGCCTCTGCCGTGATAGGCGGGATTCAGCACGTAGCCGATCTCGCCGATGCGGTGGTTTTGCTCCAGCCTTGCAAAGCCGCAGGTGCCGATCATTCGCCCCGACGCCTTTTCCACCACCGCCCAATCGTAAAACTCGCCTTTGCGGTAGAATCTGCCGATCATCGTCAGATAAGCTCGTGTGTACTCGGGGGAGGGGTGAGGATTCCAAAGAAGATAGCGGGTAGTTTCGCTCAGCCGCGAATATTCGTACATATCGGCGGTATCGCTCCGCTCCATTTGCCGCAGGATGAGACGGGGGGTCTCGATCACAGGCAGAGTGGATCGCAGCTTTTCAAAATACCGTATCACAGAACTCCCCTTCTTTCCTCTTTTACTATATCATTCAGTATACCACTTTTCTGTGAATAATGCAAGATTCAACCGACTTTTTTTCCTATAAATATTGCAATAAATGTTGCAAAAAATCCCGAAATGTGTTAGAATAGTATTTATCCGCAGGATCGGCAGGCGTGCGCTTGGGTTTCTGACTCGGGCATCGGCAAAAGCGGGGCTTCATAACCCGCTGGGATGAATCATATAGTGGTAGAAAATCCGCTTTGAAGGAGCTTCCGCTATGTCCGCTATGTCCGCTACGAAGGTTTCGTTTCTCGCCCGACTCGCCCGTTTGTGCAGACGAGCAGATCCTCTGCCCGCTGTGGCACTGGGCTTTCTGCTGGGATTGACCGCAGCATCTGCCCTCCCCGCCCTTTCTTCGGCGTCGCTGACCCCTCTGCCGATATGGGAGGCGCTGACGGCTGCCATCGGCTGTGAGCTGCCCATCGTTGCCGCCATCGCCGCAGCAGGGCTGACCCGATTGCCGCCGCTTCCGAAAATCCCCCTCTTCTATCGCAGCTTTCTATGGGGATACGGCAGCTTGCGGATGTATACCGCCGTGGGACAGAGTTTGCTCTATTTTCGATACGTGATGGGATGCGGGCTGACGATGCTCCCCCTCTGCTGTCTGGCAAGAGTTGCTGCTCGAAGTGCCGCAGGCACCGGCGTCCTTGGCGGTCCCCGACTTTGCGATTATCTGTGCCGCTGCCTCTTTTATCTGGGGCTGGTACTGCTGACCCTTCCTCTGCGACTGCTATGAGGATGACCTTTTGATTTTACACCGCTCCTTTGGGGAGATAGAGATTGAATGATACCATCGCATCGCCCATCTTCGGCAATGCGGCTCAAGGAGGTTTTGATTTTGAGCAAATACGATGAACGTCCCAGATTGGACGATCTGGAAGAACAACCGAAAAAACAGCGAAAAAAGTTCAACATTTTCGATTTGATGTACGGCAAGGAACGGGTGGAGGACGATCCCGGCGATCAGGATGCACCGCGAGACTTTAAGTTTTTCTTCAAGCTGACCGGACGCAATATGCGCCGTCTCTTCACGCTGAACCTGATGATGGTGATTGCCAACTTCCCTATCTTCATTATTATGCTGGCCCTCAGTAACAATCTGCACAAAACCGCGATGATTCCCGCCTCTCCGCTGGCAGGACCGCTGTACGGTGCATCTTATTTCGGCGCTACCTCTCCGGCAGCTGCCGCAATGTTCGGTCTCCACGGCGTGCAGATGCCCATCGCTTACTGGACTCCCCTCGCTCTTGGCGTGCTGATTGCCGGTATCGTACTGCTGCTCTTCACCTTCGGACTTTCCACGGTGGGTGTCACCTATATTATGCGCAACGTCATCCGCGGTGAAATGATCTTTATGAAAGAAGATTTCTTCTACGCAATGAAGCGCAATTGGAAGCAGGGTCTTGTGCTGGGTATCCTCGATCTCGTTTGCACCGCTCTCCTGCTCTACGATATCTACTTCTTCTATCTGAATCTGGCAGGCGGCACTTGGGCGGTAGTAGGATTCTGGGCAAGCCTTGTGATCCTTCTCTTCTACTTCTTTATGCGCTTCTATACCTATCTCCAAGCCCTTACCTTCGACCTGTCTCTATCCAAAATCTTCAAGAACGCTCTGATCTTCTCGATTTTGGGCTTCAAGCGTAACATTTTGGCATTCTTCGGCATCGCAGCGGTTGTGGTGCTCAACTTTATGATTATGCAGGTGCTGATGCCCGTGGGCATTATCCTGCCCTTCATCATTTCCGCCGCACTGTGTATGTTTATGGCACTCTACGCCGCATGGCCGATTGTACAGAAATATATGATCGACGCCTACGATTCTCCCTCCGACGGCACCGATGAGGAGGACGAAGAGGACGAAGAGGACGATTATTCCGAAGAATCCGAGGCATAAGGCGAAAAAGATTCGTCAAAATCCACAAAATTATGTACAAATAGTAAATTTGTCGGTTTACCTCTTCCACTTTAAAAATATTTGTGGTATAAATATAGAAGTTTATTTTGCAAAAGTCTGCTGTACGGACTTTTGGAACTATCAATATAATTCACCAAAGGAGCATAATCCAAATGAAACGCAAACTCGCATTGGCTACCGCTTCCCTGCTGCTGATCAGCTCTCTGGCAGGCTGCAGTGCCTACAACAATCCCGGCAAGTACGTTAGCTTGCCCGATCTCACTACTCTGACCATCAGCCAGGCCAAGATCGATGAGGATCTGAAAAAGCAGATCGACGATCTCCTGGAAAACAACCGCCGCGGCGACTACAAGGAAGTCAAAGAGGCTGCTAAGAACGGCGACCAGCTGAACATCAACTACGAGGGCAAGCCCACCGACTCCAGCCTGAAGCTGGACGATGCAACCCTCAAGGGTATGAAGGCTGAAAAGGCCGACCTGGTTCTGGGCTCCGACTCCTTCATCGGCGCATACACCAAAAAGGGCGAATCCACTCCCTCTCACAAGGGCTTCGAAGAGCAGCTGGTTGGCGCTAAGGCCGGCGATACTGTAGAAGTAAAGGTTAAGTTCCCCGATTCCTACTCCACCAAGGCGCTGCAGGGCGTTGAGGTAATCTTCACCGTTAAGGTAAACACCGTTTCCCGTCTCACAGTTGATGACGATACCCTCGTAAAGATCGGCTACGCTTTCGAGCTGGTTGAGGACGAGGAGGAAAAGGAAGAAGATAAGAAGGACGAAGAGTCCACCGATAAGAAGGACGAAACCGCACCTTCCGCACAGGCTGAGGGCGACACCACCGAGAAGAAGGAAGAAGATAAGACTCCCGAAATCGACGACGATAAGGAAGACACCAAGAAGAACTTCTCCACCCTCTTCAAGAGCGGCTCCTTCTCCTTCGACTACGCCAAGGAAGCTGACGACAAGATGTTCAACGACATCTTCAAGATCGCCGATTTCCGCGACCTCTTCAAGGGCGCTAACCTCTACGACGAACTTGAGAAGGAAGTTACCGTTCCCAAGGACGTTGCTGACAAGTACAAGGACTACGCTGAAGCAAAGATCAAGATCACCTTCACCGTTGACGCTGCTACCATCCTTCCCCAGTGGAATGACGAGCTGGTAAAGGAAATCACCGGCGAGGCTTACACCACCGTTTCCGCTTACGAAGAAGCAATGCTGAAGGACATCAAGATTGATCTGGCCCTCACCGCTGCTGAGGATGCTGCTAAGTACGACGGCTATCCCAAGAGCGAGGTAAACAAGCTGTACAAGCAGTACGTTAACCAGCTGATCGAAAGCACTGCAGGCAAGAGCCTGGACGAGCTGTCCAACGCCGATCTGAAGAAGCTGATCTCCGAAGAGAAGTACAAGGAAATCTACTCCACCGCTGCTGCACCGGCTATGGCTACCGTTAAGAGCCGTCTGCTCATCGAGTACCTCTGCGAAGAGCTGGATATCAAGCTCTCCTCCAAGGAATACAAGGAAGAGCTGAAGAAGACCTTCGAGGATTATCAGGCTGACACCAGCATGATGTACTACTACTACCAGTACTACGGCACCATCTTCACCGATGTTTCCCAGATGGAAGATTACTTCGGCAAGGACGAGCTGGAGCTCCAGTTCAAGACCGTTAAGATGTCCGATGCACTGGTTGCAAAGGTTAAGGTCGTTGACTAAATAATAACACAAACGCCCGACGAAACGTCGGGCGTTTTGCTATGCAAATCATAACCACCAGTAAACTGGTGGTTTGACCAGCCCCTAGAAGGGGCAAATACAGGCGTAGCCCCTAAAAGGGGCGCAGAAAGTTTGACACCGCATTACAATCACAGGCAGCCGCTCACGTGCGGCTGTCTATTTTTG
>JAFTMF010000101.1 GCA_017452565.1 Clostridia bacterium | reverse complement strand
TACATAAGAAGTACCTCACCGACAAGGCCGAGATCCTGAAGGAAGAGCCCATCGTGCTCCTGCCTTGGGACCCTATGGGCAGCTTGGCGGACTAATGGGCGAAGCCGATAGCAACCAATAGAAACCGACAAATAATCAGAAAAGCCGACGAGAATTCGTCGGCTTTTTGTGTTACGCTCATTCAATTCACACCGCGTCGAGGGTTCGTGTGGCGGTATGCGTTTGAACGGACCGTCCGGGAGGCCGGTCCCTACCGGTACGATGGAAGCATCCGCATCGAGGGTTACCATCGCATCCGTAGGGCGGGGGCTTGCTCCCGCCGTTTGGCGTCTTTCTGCTGCTCCTCCCGTTTGTTCGGCTTTCTGCTGCTCCCGCCGTTTGTTCGGCGGTAGGCGTTTGAATCGGGAGCGCAATGCGCTCCCCTACGGGTTGGGATCATTCCCGTGCGCCACCGTCTCGGGGAGCTCCTCGGGTTGACTCAGGAGCGCCATAAACTCTTCGCCGGTCATGGTCTCACGGTCATATAAATACCCCGCCAGCTTGTGGAGCTTGCCGATATTGGCGGCCAGCAGATCGTACGCCCGACGGTATTGCTCCTTCACCAGCGCGATCACCTTCCGATCCATCTCCTCGGCAAGGGCGTCGGAGCAGGCGAGGGAGGTATCCTCGGACAGATACAGACTGTCTCTCGTCTCCAGCGCTACCATCCCAATATCCTCGCTCATTCCGTAGCGGCCGATCATCGCGCGGGCAATCTTCGTGGCCTGCTCGATGTCGTTGGCCGCTCCCGTGGTGATGCTGTGGAACACCAGCTCCTCCGCCGCTCTGCCCCCGGTGACGGTGGCGATCTTGTTCAAAAGCTCGGTCTTCGATTGGAGATTGCGCTGCTCCTCGTCCACCTGCATGGTATAGCCCAGCGCTCCCGAGGTGCGGGGCACTACGGTAATCTTGGTCACGGGTGCGGAGTGGCTTTGGAGCGCCGCCACCATAGCGTGTCCCAGCTCGTGATAGCAGACGATCCGCTTCTCGGTCTCGGACAGGAGGCTGTTTTTCTTTTTATAGCCGGCAATCACCGTCTCAATGGACTCCTCCAGATCCTCCTGACACACCGATTTCCGTCCCATCCGCACGGCACGGAGGGCGGCTTCGTTGACGATGTTGGCAAGATCCGCACCCGATGCACCTGCGGCGGCGCGGGCGATGGTACGGAGATTCACTTCCCCGCTCATCTGCACCCGACGGGCATGGACACGGAGAATCGCCTCTCTGCCCATAAGGTCGGGAAGCTCCACGGTGATGCGCCGGTCAAATCTGCCCGGACGCAGGAGGGCGGGATCCAGCACCTCGGGACGGTTGCAGGCTGCCAGCACGATGATACCGCCGGCAGGATCGAAGCCGTCCATTTCGGTGAGCAGCTGATTGAGGGTCTGCTCCCGCTCGTCGTTGCCCCCGAAACCGCCCTGCCCTCGCTTTTTGCCGATGGTGTCGATCTCGTCGATGAAGACGATACAAGGTGCTTTTTCAGACGCCTGCTTAAACAGGTCACGGACACGGGATGCACCTGCACCCACCACCATCTCCACGAATTCCGAGCCCGAGATGGAGAAGAAGGGCACCTGCGCCTCCCCTGCCACCGCCTTGGCAAGGAGGGTCTTGCCGGTACCGGGAGGGCCCACGAGGAGCGCGCCCTTGGGGATTTTCGCACCGATTGCCCGATATTTCCCGGGATCGTGGAGAAAATCCACGATTTCCATCAGGGCTTCCTTAGCCTCGTCCTGCCCCGCCACGTCGGCGAAGGTCACGGGATTGTCGGTCTTGACGTAGACCTTGGCGTTGGCCTTGCCCATAGAGAAGATGCCGCCACCGCCTCCTGCGCCACCGCCCATCCGCTTGGCAAGGAAGCGGAAGAGGAAGGAGTAGATCACTACCATAAACAGCACGGTGACGATCATACTGACGATGGAGGAGAGGAAGGAGGTGCCCTCCTCGTCCACCTTGACTTGGCGGAAGGTAGCCCCTGCAGTATAAAGGCGATCCACCAGATTGGGATCGTCCATTTTCTGCGTGCGGTAGATCACGGCGGGCATTTCGCCGCCCAGCCACTCCTGCATAAAGTGGGGGAGGAGGCCTTCGGCCTTCTGATCCATATCGCTTTTCAGGGAGTAGAAGATGGTATCGTCCTCGATCTGCACCCGATCCACGTTGGCGGCGGTCAGCTCGTCCAAAAATTGATTATAGGTGGCATCGTTGGCTGTGACCTTGGGTGCAAACAGGGCGCTGAACAACAGATTAAAGAGGAGATAGATCACCAGCGCACCCGAGATGATCCAGATCCATTTGCGCCCGCTCTTGCGGGGTGTAGGGGTTTGATTCATTGCATAGTCCTCCTTGGGGTCTTGGAGGTAGTATACCCGCAAAATGTAAACTCTAAATAGATTTTCCGGTGTTTGTTTTGACCGATAAGTGAAGAGATTTGGAAAAATCTGTGAAAGATTGTAAAGTGGAGTTGATATTGCGAGGCGAAGGCGGAGTGCTATAGAGCGAATTTGCACCATACGTCTCCGTAGGGGCGCGCATTGCGCGTCCGCTCGTACGGTTCGCACCGAGGGTTCGTACGGCGGTAGGCGCTTGTAGCGGCAGAGGCGTTGCCTCTGCCGACCTCTTCCGTCACGCCTACGGCGCGCCACTCTTCCGTGCAGTTCCGCTATGCGGAACTGCCGTAGTTCGCCTACGGCGAACTACATCGGTGGGGAAGGCTTGGGTGCGGTGAAGATTCACTCTATAGCACTCCGCCCAAAACATCGGCACACCGAGGGATCGTTTGACGGGATGCTCACC
>JAFTMF010000100.1 GCA_017452565.1 Clostridia bacterium | reverse complement strand
TCTGATACGATATTCATTGCAGGGTTGATGGAGCTCTTATAAGTTTGTACCGTCTTCAATACCGGGAAGAGCGATTCCAGCGCGTCCTCAGCGGTAGCAGAACTGCCGGATACAGAAAGGAGATAGCCGGTAGCCATACCGGGGATATTGTTCTTGGTAACGGTCTGTCTCAGGAAGGTGCTGTTGAAGGAGATCACGTCCACCTTATCTACCATATCCAGTTCTTTCAAAAGTGCACAGGTCTTTTCGATGTTGTCACCGTTGTTTCCCTTGAATTCCACAAAGATCTTGCAATCCTTGTCTTGGAAGGCTACCAGAACCTCTCTGAGAGTCGGCACTTTTTCTTCAGTGGGCTTGCCGTCCTTGCCGAGAATGAATTCCGCTTTGATCTCCTCCAGCGTCATTTGGCCTACCGTTTTATTACCCGTGTAGGTGGTGGTACGGTTGATGGTGTTGTCGTGCATAATGATTACTTCGCCGTCTTTGGTCACCTCAACGTCCACTTCAAATACGTCAGCGCCGTTTTCATACGCCTTCAAGAAGCCCGAAAGCGTGTTTTCGGGAGCAACACCGGGATTGCCGCGGTGACCGATCATAACGGGAGTTCGGGTAAATGCATTCTCTTCCAGATAGGTGTTGATCACCTCGGTCAGCTTTGCTGAGGAATCGGTGAGAATACCGTTTGCCCCAGCGGTAACTGCACGCAGTGCTTCAACGGTAAATTCCGCACTGTCGGACTTAGCCGAAACGTCAACCCATACCGCAACAGCCAGCTCTTGCAGCTCGTCTACGTTTGCATAAGAAGCGTCCTCGCTGCTGATTACGCAGAAGGTTGCGGGAGCTCGACGGATCTTCAAACGAAGCTCGTTTGCGGTTTTGGAGGTGAGCGTGCCGTCAATATCGACGATTAAGCCGGTGCGAATGGTGCTGACGCCCGAACGCACCTTAGCCAACACTGCCGCATCCTTGGAAATCACGTTGGCGTCCTTCAGCTCGGCATTCTTCATTGCATCGATCAGCTTTTGCGCATCGTCTTCCGTGTCTACTGCAAAGGTGGGAAGAACCTGCTTTTCGATGCACGTTTCAACCAGCTTGGCAATATCTTTGACGTCCTTTACGTTCACCATAAAGATACCGGGGGCTTTTTCTGCGGAAATCACATCCATCGCCTTTGCGCCGTCCACCTTTTGGACGTTAGCAATCTGATTGATCAGATTGAGCTCGTCGTGAGCGTTGTTGATCAGATCCAGTTTTTTCGCTTCCCGAACGGGAGCAGAATCCTGAACGGTCACCTTGATCCCCTTGATGGCAACCTTACCGAAGTTCATCGTAAAGCCGAGGGTACCCTTGGTGTACAGTCCTGTGGACTTACCAACGACTGCTTCGTTGACGTACAGAACGCTTGCGCCGTCGATACTGTATTTAATCGTCTTTTCGAAAGCGGTAACGTTCACCGTATGGAAGGCATTCTTCATCGAAGCAATCTCGCCCGATGCGGTCACCGCTACGTTCCAGTTGTTCTGCGGAGTGCGTTCTGCAAATTCGATGCCGTTGGATTTGGTGGTATTTTCCCGAATGCACATATGGTAATAAGGGTAACTCGACTGATTGGCATTCTGGATACGGTAAACCAAGCCGAACCAGCGTCCGTTATCGGTGGTTTCCAGCATTTTAACGTCAGTGCTGATAGAATAATCGCCGAAATCGCCCAGCCACCCCGGCAGGATCACTCTTGCGTAGCTGTCCGACTTGCTACCCAGCACAAGCGTGCCGTCCTGCAGGCTGCAGTTGGCAGGCAAGGTGTACCCCTTGCTTTTCAGCTCATCCAGAGAAGTATACTTAGAAAAATCATCCTCATACAGCACGTATTCAGTCTCATTTTTCTCTTTGGCAACCACGTATACGTTTATCTTTTTGTTGCCGCTTTCGGCGATCAGCTTGGTGGTGCCCTTTTGATCGGGGATAAATTCGGTTACCGATACACCGTCCTCAGTGGTCCATTTTACTCCCTCTGTGGCATTCTTCTCCCCGTTAAATATCACCGAATAGTGGGCAAGATCCACCTTAGTACCCACATCGGTTGTGATTGCGGGATTGGTATTGGTGATGATAATCGGCTCCGCAGCGCTGACTGCACCAAACGAAGCCAGCACGGTTGCGATCATCCACAGTGCGAGAATAAAGCTTACTGTTCTTTTCATAGTTGTTTTCCTTTCAGTCTTACATTTGAACTGTTTTGAATGAAACGTGAAAGAAGAATGGTGTAGGTATATCATAACACTTTTTATGTTTTCTGTCAATATTCCAGCGGTATTTTATGCATTTTTGCCAATTTGATCATCGACAACCAGACATAAAGCCTCTATTCGAATCGAAACTGCTATTGAAGCGCATCCAAAAAGCTATCTTAGCGTCATTTCATTCTCCCCTATTGAAGAGGGCTGACAGAAATCAATCTGTCAGCCCTCGTGGGAATACTATTGATTAACCCAAGTTACGACGCTTGCGGATCGTTCCGCAGATCAATCCGAACACGCCCAGCACCAGCAACATACTCATCAGATGG
>JAFTMF010000099.1 GCA_017452565.1 Clostridia bacterium | reverse complement strand
GTTTCCACCATTGCCGCCATTACCGCCGTTGCCGCCGTTGCTCGGGGGAGTGGTAGAGGCCGTGGTGCTCCGTCCGCCATTGACGAAACTTTGGCGCAGCTCATCCATCTTATCCCTGCTGTCAAGGGTCACCTTGGGCGCTGTAAACTGAGGCTTTTCCGCAGATGCGGGAGTGGAATTGCCGGAAGTCTTCCTCGTCCCCATAGATTCCTCCGCTCCCAGTTTGTACAGCCGATGACGGACGTAGCCTTCTGCCATCAGATTCAGCTCGGCTTTGGATTCTTCAAAAACCATACTGCCGCAGGTGGGACAGTTGGGGTATTTCTTATGAAACAATACTTTACATTCGTGACAGCAAAATGCCATTGTTCAACCTTCTTTCTGCTTGTTTGCTTATATGATAGCACATTCCCGCATCGTTGTAAATAGACACAATTTACAAATATTACTACTGAAATTTATTCAATTTTCTGATTTTACTGTTTTTTACTAAAACTACTTGATTTTCCATTTGTTCCGTGCTATGATAATAGCAACGTATCATCCCAAAGATAGATGGTATAATTTTTCATATTTTTAGAAAAGGACTGAAACAAATGAAAAAAGAAGACATACGATTAGAAATTATGCAACAGCGAATCAAGCATAAAATGAGTCAGCAAGCGTTGGCCAAGGATCTCAACGTGTCTCAGAAAATCATTTCATTGTGGGAAAACGGCGAGTCCTATCCTCGCAAAATCAATTGCATCAAGCTGGCGGACCTTTTCGAACTGCCAATTGACTACTTTTTCGTTGAGGACGAGGAAGACAACGATGCACGGGCAGAGGCAGAGGTAAAGAACTCTGCGGCTACACAGCCACCGGAAATCACAGCGGCATTTAAAACGCTGATTCAACATTACGGTGACGTGGAAACAGCCGCAACTCATCTAAAAGGATTTGAGATGAAAAAATAATTTCTTTCTATCATATCATTCATATTATTTCAGTATAAGAGCAAAGGAGAATAGAAATATGTTGGTTCCAAATAAAAGAATTATCGGCATTGACTTCGGCAACTGGATGGCATATATCTGTACCATCTTCGGTATGGATCCCAAGACCCGTATGGGCGGTACGGTTGAGGATTTGATCCCTGCTAAGTATCTCAATCAAGGCAGCGCAGGTATTCCCAACGAATACTTTTGGAATATGACCACCAAAGACGGCAAGCTTGTATCCAACGAGCTGATGGGCTTTCTGGCAGCACGGGATACCAACCGTCCCGCCGAAAACCATCTGCGCCTTTTGAAAAAGCATCTGGGTGAAACCATCAATCTGTACGGCGGCCCCAACAAAACCCACTTGCAGACCCTGTCTTACGACGAAATTATCACCAAGATGTTTGCATACCACGTTCAGCTGGCCAACGATGCACTGCGCACCAATCACAGCGAAAAAGAGACTACCAATCTGATATCCATCACCTTCCCCGCTAAGCTGCGCGATCCTATGGCACTGCAATATCTCATCAATCTGGCTGAAAAGGCCGATTCGGGTGCAAAGGACGAAGCCGGCAGAATGCTGAAGATCAAGGTGGTCGGCGCCGTTTGTGAGCCTGCTGCTGCAGGTCTGGACCGCCTCAACGAGGAAAGAGATCACATCACCGCCGATACCGTTACTTACGGCACCTTCGATTTGGGCGGCGGCACCTTCGACCTGGCCATCGTGTCCCTCTTCCCCAAGGGCAGAAGATACCCCAGCGGCAATCTGTACTACTACGATCTGGTTTGCGAAGGCAAGGGTCTGAACACTGCCGGCAGCGATTTCAGCAACCGTCTGCAGAAGGTATTTGTAGACAAGGCCACTGCTGAGCTGGGTTCCAAGCCTACCGACAGCCAGATGAGAGTCATCAACAGATCCATCGAGCGCTGCAAGATGGAGCTCAGCGACGATACCAAGACCGAGATCTTCATAGAGACCGATGACGACGGCTTTACCATCGTAGTGACCCGGGATGAGTTCCTCAAGGCCATCAAGCCCGACGTGGACAAGATTATGAGCTTCACCAAGGAGTTCTTCGAAGAGCATAAGGCACACCGTCCCGACGAGATCGTTATGACCGGCGGCTCCAGCTGGATTCCCTATATCCGGGAAAGACTGGAAGAGACGCTGCCCGAATACAAGGGAAAGATCCATCTCCACCGTCCCAGCAAGGCTGCTGCCTACGGTGCTGCTCGCTTCTACTCTATGGACAGTGCGCTGGAAGCTGCCAACAATACCGAACACAAGACCGAAAATCAGCCCGCTCCTGCTCCCAAGCCCTCCTCTGCTAAGCCCGTGGTTCCTCCCACGCCCGATCCCATCGTTCGCAAGTTCGTGGAATATGACATTGCCACCAAGGTGCGCTCCGACAACGAGCTGGGCTATGCGATGGAAACCCTGATCCGCAAGGGAACGGTACTTCCCTGCGATTCCGGTAATCTGGGCTTTACCACCGGCAGCAGATTCGACCGTACCGACTACGACGTCTTCGTTGCCACCAAGGACAAGCCCGATCCCAACCACGGCAACACCGATTACAGACTGCTGCAGGGCGCCGAGCTGGTATACGGCAGAGTCGTTCCCAAGGGAACCGCTACCACCTGCCGTCTGACCATCACCGAGCTGGGCGTTGCCCGTTTGGACGCTTGGATGAACGACGACACCAGCATCGAGATTCACCCCGAATTTACCATCAACAACAAGACCGACGACTCCACCAAGTAAGCGGATTTCTCCCATACTGCCGGACTGCGGTAGATACCTGCCGCAGTCCGAGCCCTCATACATACGTAAGGAAGTGATTATCTATGGCATTAGGTATTGCATTTGACATCGGCGCGTATACCTGCAAGGCCGCTCTGCTGCGAGGCGAGACGGCAGAGCCGAACGGCATATTATTTGGCGAAAATATCCTGCGTTCCGTTGCGTACGTAGACAAAGATAACAAAATCATCGTTGGACAGAAGGCGCTGAATAAGGCGAACGCTGAACCCCGTCGGGTGTTTTTCAACGTCAAGCGCAGTATTCTCAAGGGCGACCGTGAGCTGCCCGGCATCCCCGGAGTGACCTACATTGATCTGTACGTTGCCATGATCAAAGAGGTGGTCGACCGCTGTAACAAGCAGCTGAAGAAGACCGGCGACACCATCGAGCACGTAGTGCTGACCGTCCCCAGCTTCCCCGAAGAGAGAGACACCATCATCGCCGAGATGAAGCGTGCCGCTGAATCCATCGAGGTTTCCAATGGCAAGAAGCTGTCGGTAGACCTGCTTATCGAGCCTGCCGGCGTTGCCATCCACAATATGAACGCCATCAGCCGGGAGGACGGCGACGGACAGCAGAATGGCGAATATGCCCACATCGTTTACGATCTGGGGCACAGCACGCTGGACGTTGCACTGGTTTCTATGCAGAACGATCAGAACTATTCCAACGTGCTCCACTATTTCCGTCCCGATGACGAAACCTTCTGCGCATACTTCGACGAATGCATCGCAAAAGAGATCGAAGAGGCAATGATCGCCGAGGGCGTGCGCATCACCGATCGCACCCGTGTTCACATCAATGCCGCCGCTGCAGAGCTGAAGCATACGCTCAGCGATCTGGAGGAGCACACCGTTGCAATCCCCCACAGCAATGGCGACGAAACCCACTTTACCCTCACCCGCGCACGCTTTGAAGAGCTGATTATCGGCTACCTGCGCGACTCCGCAAGCCTTGTCACCGACGCACTGGAGGTTGCAGCCTCCAAGGGAATCCGTGTAAACGAAATCCTGCTGGCCGGCGGCGGCTCCAGCATCCCGCTGGTGGAGCGCTGTATCCGTGAGGTGGCAGGCGATATCCCTGTCAGACGCTCTCAGCAGCCGGTGGATGCCGTTTCCTTCGGCGCCTCCCGCTACTGTCTCTCCCATAACCTCCGTCAGAAATCCAAGCTGGCCTACGGTTTGCAGATCCCCGTGAAGAAGGGATCGATCCAAAGACAGGTGCAGATTATGGCTCCTCAGGATTCCAATCTGCCCTTCCAATCCCAGCAGCTGACCGGCGCACAGTTTCAGTGCAATCCCGACGGTATCTTCCGTACCACCCTGTACGCCTACGAAGACGCTACCGTAGGCAAGGTTCTCTCCGCAGACGATTGCAGACAGGTGCGCCATATGACCTTTGAGGCTGCCCCCAATCAATCCCTCAGCTTCTTTATGGAAATCGACGAGGAGCATTGCGTCAAGGTCATTTGTCAGACCGATGACAAGCAGCGCTACGTGATGACCAGCTTCGACCCTGCCGATGCAGTTTCAAGAAAGGAATAATGGAATGAACGATTATAATAATCTGAGAAAACGCTCTCGTACCGACGAAGTGTTCACCAACCGCAAGCTGGGACGCTACCGCAATACCAAGGACTATATTTCCGATCTGAGCTTTGCGATGATCGCAGACATCGAAAACGGCAACTGCCCTGTTCTGGAGCATTGGCACCGGAATTATATCGAGTTGGTGTTTACCGATAATACGCAGTATGCACTGTATACCGCATACGTGAATCTGTTCAACCTATCCGAAAGGAGATACGATGTTTTGAAATCCAAGTACAGTCTCGGCAACGTAATCAACTCTTTGCACGACTTACTGCAAAAGAATAAACAGGCTTCCCGCAACGAGCAGGCGCACACTCCCGCCGCTCCTGCTCCCGCCGAGCCTGCTCCCTCCGAGCCTGCTCCCGCCGAGCCTGCTCCCGCCGAGCCCGCTCCTGCCGAGTCTGCTCCCGCCGAGCCCGCTCCTGCCGAGTCTGCTCCCGCCGAGCCTGCTCCTGCCGAGTCTGCTCCTGCCGAGTCTGCTCCTGCCGAGCCTGCTCCCGCGACGCTACTCAATCCCGAACAGGTACTGAAGGAGCGCAATCG
>JAFTMF010000098.1 GCA_017452565.1 Clostridia bacterium | reverse complement strand
GGCAAACACTTGCCCTGCTCTTTTTGTTATCGGTTCATCTGATCGTCAGACGTCTCATTGACAGCCGTATTGCACCATGTTTGCCAGCAGTTCGGTTGGAACTCGCACCGCAACAAACCAAGTCTTCACATCGGCGGTAGCGGCAAAATGCAAATATGCCTTCTGCTGCACATCCATCACCAGTGTATTTTCCGGCGTAATGTGAACGTCAGTAAGATAATAAGTGAAAGATCCGCTGCTGGCATGAAAAATGCTGATCAGCAAGCTATATCCATCGAAGTAATCTTTGCCGTATTCCTCAATTTGGGTCGCAATATAGGCATCCAACGCCGCCGTGTCCTGTGCTGTACGGAATTCTTTATCGGTAGCCGCAACAAAGGCTTTCATCTCCTCCCAGCTGTCTATTCGGACAACCGGACGCATTCCTTCTACCACGGGCTCGGCAAAGCTGTCAATCAATTCCTCTGTTGTGTTCGACAGAGGGCTCAGAGGACTGATATAGTCCTCCACAAGCACCTTTGGACAATGATCCAAAATCGACTGCAGAATACTGCTCATCGCATACTTAGCACTTCGCTCTCCGTGCATAACCTCATTCCTTCTGAGCATAAACGTGTACGCACCGTTGACAGTTTGAATTCCTACAGGGCTATGCATTTCCGGATTGGTAATCTCCGATTTCCCATAGTCCAGTGCCGCCAGATCCTTGGTCAGCTTGGCGGCGTATGCACCGGAAAAACGATAGATGCCGCCATACTGAATCTCTACCACGGTTTGCCGATCCTCGACAGGTACATCGGTGTTCCACCCGCTAAGATAGGCACCAAAGGTCGTAACGCCCGAATTGCCTGAGCGTGGAATTTCCACCACCATCAGATTGCCGGCAAAAGCATAATCCACCAAGCCTCCGTAATCGCTCACACCGAAGGTGATGGTATCTCTGACCTTGGAGTACATGGTCAGCGCATAGCCGTAGCTTTGCACGGAACTATTAAAATAACCGATAGCGAGATAGTTTCTCTTAAAGAAAGACTTGTCATACTCGGCAACCTTGGCTTGCGAGAAGGCGTCGGTCGCTCCGGAATAAAGCGTCAGCGAAAGAGGCTCGTCGGCTTTGGCGTAAAACTCCTGCAGTGCCTCGGGACTGTCAATGGTAATCACGGGGAACCAACGGGACAGCTCGGGGGAGTATCCTTGACCAAACAGCTCGCCGATCTCCTCGAGGCTGGCTTGGCGGGTGATATAAAAGCTTGCTTCGGGCATAGCGATCTCATTCACCGGCTCGTTTGGCGTGGAGGGCGTGGTCGTGCCCTTCTCGGAATCAGACCCTACGGGGGACTTGCCCTCAAACAGCCCCGGCAGCATCACCAGCATCCCCAAAAACAGCGCAATGCCCACCACGTAGGCCGCTACCGCCTTGGTGATGCGGATCACGTGCACCCGTGTGCGAACGGGCTTGCCGTAGGGGACACCCTTGATCACCGCCTTCTCCAGCGCAGGCGGCGGGAGCAGCTGCTCCTTCATCTCGCCAAACTGACGCCCCATAGCATCGGTGCGATCCATATTCTTTTCATCCAACATAAATGCCTTCTCCTTTCAGTTCTTCCTTCAGCATAGCCTTGCCACGGGAGATCCGTGAGCGGAAGGAGCCGGGGCGCAGGTGCAGAATTTTGGCACATTCCTCGGCGTCTATGCCCTCGATGTAGTAAAGCTCCAGCGGAATTCTGTATTTGGCAGGCAGACGAAGCAGTGCCTGATACAGTCCGCGGTTTTCCTCGGGGAGTGCCAGCGTGGGGCTGACCTCCTCCAGACAAAGCGTCTCGCTCTTCAGTGCCGCCGCCATATAGGTCTTGCAGCAATTCAGCGTGGTGCGGATCAGCCAAGCCTTGCGATGCTCTTCCTCCCGGAAAGTCCGCTCACGGCGGAACAGCCGCAGAAAGACTTCTTGATAGACCTCCTCTGCCGCATCCTCCCGTCTGGTACGGGCAAGGGCGATCTGCCAGACCGTCGCCGAATACAGCTTCACGATCTGCTCACGTTCATCTTGCAGTTGATTCATAGGAAAACCTCCTTTCACTTACTAACACCCTGAAAAGGGGAAAATTGTTGCGTGGAATATTAGAAAATATTGAAAACATTGGAGGAATTGGATAAATTAAAAATTATTCAAAGAGGACTCCGCAGAGTCCTCTTTTCTTTTACTCTTTATGATAGACGAGGGCACCGTCCACTTTTTTCACTGCCTTTGCGATCTCTTTGTCGTACACGAACAGCGAATAGTTCCAATCCATCGGGTAATTGTCCAGATAGTGGTAGATTTTGTTGTAAACCTCGGCCTTATCATCGTCGGACAGTCCAAAGTCAAAGTGGAGAATAAAGGCACTGCTGAAATAATCGTCGGTGATCACCTTGCGCACCAAATAGATCGCCAGCAGCTTGCCATTCCCTGCTTCTACCATATAGTCCAGCATAGCGGGGAGCCGTCCGTCGCCGCCGAAATCCTCGGTGACCAGCGTATCGGATGCAGACAGATCGCCCGCCTGATCGTATACGTCTATCTTCTCCTGCATTTGGGAGAGCACACGGGAGCGATAAACCTCCATCTCCTCTTCCATTCCCATCCTATGGCAGAAATCACCGATCTGCTCTAAACCTGCCTCCAGGTAGGTGTGGTTCAGCTCGATAGCACGGTTAATCAT
>JAFTMF010000097.1 GCA_017452565.1 Clostridia bacterium | reverse complement strand
GCCGCAGCCACAGCCGTTGCCGTTAGCGACGGGGTTATAGCATCCGCAGCCCTCGTTGCCGCAGAAGAAGAAGAGCAGGATCAGCGCGATGATGATCAGCCACACGGTGGAATTCTCGAAAATATTGCAGAAGCAACCCATATTTTAAATCTCCTTGAACTTTGAGCAGTGAGAGGATTTCCCTCTCCTCTACTATCATATGGAGATTGCCAAATTCGGTTCCAACCGTCTCGAAAATTATTTCAGCTCCAGCGAGTCTCTTTGGAGGAAGTCCTCGGCCATGGTCACGCCTGCCATCACCATATTCACCGATGCGCCGCATTCCTCGCACCAAACGGTGAGCTCGCCGTCGTGAAGACGGAACTGATAATCTGCAATGGCGTTGTTCTGACAGTTGCAGGTGATCTTGCCCTCATCGTCCAGCTCACGGATGGCGTAGCGGATGGTGTCGGCAACCTGCGGATCCTGCTCCCGGGCTTCCAGCATCTCATCGCCCTGATGGAGCTCTTCGATATCCTCCAGCCCTGCGTCCCGCATCAGGGCAAGGAGTGCGTTGTCAGCTTCCTGAATGGCATCCTGCACGGCGTCCTTTTCGCCTACAAAGCAGAGATCCAGTCCTGTGTAGGGGCAGGACAGACGGAACACGTCTCCGCCCGCTCTGCGGACAAAGCTGTTTTGTCCCAGCAGATAGACGTGAGGCTTTGCGCACACGATGCAGGGCACCGACAGACGGATCTTGCCGTCGGGCTGGCGCTGGATGGAGAGCTCGCTCTCACCGCAGGAGCATTTGAGCTTGAGCATATCGCCCGACAGAGAGAAAATGCCCATCATACTCAGCACGCCGGCACCGCATTTGGGACAGCGATAGGCCAGCAGCGTTTCTTTTTCACTTAAAATCATCGTTTATTCCTCCTTGGTGCCGCTGCTTTGGAATACCAGATAGGGCGGCTCCTCCAGCTTGCCGTTGACTTCCACGGGCTTGGCATCCTTCAGATCGTACGCCCGCATAGGAATATCCGCCAGATAGATGGTGAGATACTCGTAGGGGCTTGCCAGATCCACGGTGCCTTCGCCGACGTAGTAGATCAGCAGACGCAGCTCCTGCAGATTCTCATAGTTAATTCCCGAGAAGGTGAGTCGGCGGTAGAGATAGGTGAACCGCTCGTCTGCGATAAAGCTGTAGTCGGTGTAATAGGTCTCGCCGTCGAAGAGTGCAAAGGCGAAAATCTCTCCCTTGGGCAGTTCCTTCAGACCGTAGGTGGTCATCAACTCCTCCAAGCCCTCATCGTTGACCCGGAAGGTCACCTGCGCTTCCCCTGCAGAGGGAATATAGACGGGGTTGGAGATGTGGAACTGTCCGTAGTGGATATACTTTTTGCTGTTTTCGGGACCGGTACCGTCGCCCGAGTAGGCATTTTCGCGGCAGGAGAAGGTATCGTAGCTATAGGTGATGGTTTCCATCGTTTCCTCGTTGTTGACGATATAGCTATTGTCCTGGGTGTAGGCAAAATCGCCGCGTGTTTTGGGATCGGCTTTCTGCCAATCCTCGTAGGCGGTGATGCTGTTCTCGGTCCACAGGAAGGTTTTCACCAGCGCCGGATCTTCCTTGATGCACATCCGGAAGAAGAGCAGCAGGTAGACGCCTACCACCAGTACGATGGCTGCCCATTTGAAAATATTATATACTATGCCGTGTTTTTGTTTCGGCTCATAAGGATCGTAATCGGTTTCCATTTGTATTCCTCGCTTTCGGTTCATTCTCTCTATTTTACCACAGTTTCGCCTATTTTTCAATATCCTTTCGCGGCTTTTTCCGAAAAGTACGGATAAACTCTGTAAAATAATTTTGAATGAACGCTCAAAAAACTCCCTTGGGGGCTTGACTTTTTCACCGCTTTGTGTTACACTGATGCATATACCGCAGATGACGTTGGAGCGTAAGGGTCACAAAGCGAGTCGGGATGGTGAGAGCCGGCTGATCTGAGCGAGCACTCCGCTGGGACGTCGGAGGTTTTAACCAATAGCATTTACGCAATGCAAAAGTGCGGGACTGCTCTGTCCCGAACCAAGGTGGCACCGCGGATCATTCCGTCCTTGACTCTCGTCAAGGGCTTTTTCTTTTGCATTGAAATCATAGACAGAAAGAAGGTACTATATTATGGAAAACAATCAGACCGAAGCCAAAAAGGTCATTTTCTCCGGTGTGCAGCCCAGCGGTCTGCTCACCATCGGCAACTATTTGGGCGCGATCAAGAACTGGGTATCGCTTGCTGACGAGTACGACTGCATCTACTGCGTAGTGGATCTGCACTCCATCACCGTCCGTCAAGTCCCTGCCGAGCTGCGCCGCCGCATTTACGAAACGCTGGCGGTTTATATTGCCGCGGGCATCGATCCCGAAAAATCCACCCTGTTCGTGCAGTCCCACAATCCCGCACACGCGGAGCTGGGTTGGGTGCTGGACTGCCACACTCAGTTCGGCGAGCTGTCCCGTATGACTCAGTTCAAGGATAAGTCCGCAAAGCACGCCGACAATATCAACGCAGGTCTGTTCACCTATCCTGCTCTGATGGCGGCAGATATCCTGCTGTATCAGACCGATCTGGTTCCCGTTGGTCTGGATCAGAAGCAGCACATTGAGCTTGCCCGTGACATCGCAGTGCGCTTCAACGGCATCTACGGCGACACCTTCAAGGTGCCCGAGGGCTTCATCCCCCAGACCGGTGCGAAGATCGCTTCTCTGTCCGATCCCACCCGCAAGATGAGCAAATCCGATCCCAACGCCAACGGCTACGTTGCCATTTTGGACAAGAAGGATGACATCATCCGCAAGTTCAAGCGTGCGGTAACCGACTCCGAGGCAGTAGTGCGCTTTGCCGAGGGAAAGGACGGTATCAACAACCTGATGAACATCTACTCCTGCTTCACCGGCAAGACCCACGCCGAGATCGAGGCCGAGTTCGCAGGCAAGGGTTACGGCGACTTCAAGATGGCAGTGGGCGAGACCGTTGCCGACAAGCTGGCTCCCATTCAGGCAGAGTTCAACCGTCTGATGGCTGATAAGGCTTATCTGGAGTCCATTATGAAGCAGGGTGCCGAGGTAGCCGCTTACCGATCCAAGAAGACTATGCGCAAGGTTTACAAGAAGCTGGGCTTTGTGCAGGTATAAGAGATGGAGATCATTCTTTCCATTCTGTCTGCCGTGGGAGATTTTTTGAAAGCTCACGGACAGATTGCCCTCATTCTCCTTGCCACGATGAACGTGTACACATTCGTCATCTACGGTCTGGACAAACGCTATGCGCAAAAAAAGCAATGGCGGATTCCCGAAGCGCATCTGATTCTTGCTGCCGCTCTGTTCGGTGCACCGGGGGCATTCTTGGGTATGCGGCTGTTCCGTCACAAAACCAAGCACGTCAAATTCACCGTCACCGTCCCCATTCTGCTGATTTTGCAGATCGCATTTGCGGTAGCGATATTGGCGGTTTGAATCTCCCCAAAAAATCAAAAATCCAACGCTTGGCAATAGCCTTGCGTTGGATTTTTCTTTACTTTTTATTCCTTTGATTCCTTTGATTCCTTTGATAGTTCTGATATCGCTTCTTTTTTTGTCCCAGATAGAGAGAGTGCGCCAGCACGTACACGACACCGACAAGAACCACCACCGAGGCAATCTTCAAAAACTTCTCGCTTTGCAGGAATTTCGCCGCTTGGGTAATCCGATATTCTGCACCGCTGCGGGTAATGTTGCTTTGCACCACCAGATCGGTTTCACCCAAAAGCGTACCGTTCAGATAGACCGAGATCTTCCCCACCCGATCCCCTTCGTGGACGGGTGCTATCAGCGATCTCGTGGAAAGCTCTACTTTTTTCTCGATCTGATCCAAATTCAGGGATTTGGGCAGATAATATTCCAGCGTTTCCTTGGCAAAGACTGCCGCATAGTCCACGCCGTCGCCAAACTTCACGGGCAGCTCGCAGACTACCTCTGCATTGCGCAGTACCTTCAAATAGTGGAAATTCTGCGTGTCCTTCTGAATCAACTGCTTGGTGATAGTATAGCAGGCAGGAAGCTCGTTCACCTTTTTGCCGCCCAGCACGATGGCAATATAGTGCAGTCCCTTGTAGGTGGCGGAGGTGAGCAGAACGTCCCCCGATTGGGCGGTGCCGCCGTTGATCAGCCCGTCCACAACATCGCTGTACAGGTAATCCTCTCCCGTACCGTTGTAGTAACGGCTGAGGAAGTAGTTGTTGTTGTAGATGGTCTTGCCGCCCATACCGGGGAAGGACAGATAGCCTGCCCCCGACCATTCGTGGAGCTGATTGCAACTGTAAAATGCCATTGACAGCTTTAAAAGATCCTTGGCGGTAGTGGTCATCGCGTTATCGTGGAGTCCGGTGGGATTGACGAAGAAAGTATCGGTCATTCCCAGCTCTTTGGCCTTTTCGTTCATAGAAGCAACAAACGCCTCCACGCTGCCTGCCGCCGTATGCGCCAAAATCAGCGCGGCATCGTTGCTCTTGCGCAGGAGCAGGAGCTTGATCAGGTCCTCACCGGTGACGGTATCCCCTGCACTGAAGCCGTAAAAGCTGCCGCTGACTCCCTTCAGCATCTGGGAGGTGACGGTAATCTCCGCTTTCAGATCGGCGATCTGCTCATAAGCAAGGAGTGCGGTCATCAGCTTCACCGCCGTTGCGGGAAAGACCTTGCCGTCTGCATTTTTCTCCCGCAGGACGGTGTCGGTGTCAATGCAGTAGAGCAAAACAGTGTCTGCCGCCGTCAGATCGGCCTCAGTAGGCTCTTTCTCGGGCTTCTCTTGGGTGAGCGGAGCATCCTCGCTCTCGGGGAGATCGGAGCTCTCAGGTGCCTCTGCCCCCATAACCGGCAGAAGCATCCCCAAGATTAACAATATTGCAATGATAGGTAGATATCTATGTTTTTTCATTTTATAATTCACAATTCAATACTTCAATCATCAGTACGTTCATTGGTGAGATGGCAATTGCCCATATCGGTACAATCTGCAAAATAAGCCGCGGCGGCATCAATATCCCCTGCGATGGTAGCGACCAAATCCGACGGAGAGTCGAAGGTTCGCTCGGGACGGTGATAGTGAAGGAAGTTCACCTGCACGTCGGCACCGTAAAAGTTCCCCGATGCCCCCAGCAGATGGGTTTCGCACAGCAGATCGCTCGCCCCAAAGGTGGGACGGATGCCCAAATTGGTCACCGACGGATAGATTTTTCCGCCCACGCGTGTCTCGGTGAAATACACACCGAAGGGCGGAAGCTGGCGGCCATCCTCTACGGAAAGATTCAAGGTGGGGGTAGACAGGACGCTGCTCCCCACTTTTCTGCCCTCCCGCACACGGTCAGAGAGAAACCACGGACGTCCCAGCAGTTTTGCCGCCTCTTCCATTGCACCCCTTTGCAAGCATTGACGGATGCGGGTGGAGCTGACTGCATCGCCATCCAGTGTTACGGCATCCACCACGGTGCAGGCGATCCCTGCCGATGCACAGAGGGTGCGCAGGGTGTTCCCATCTCCTGCCGCTCCTTTTCCGAAGCGGAAATTGAAGCCGCAGCTGACGCCCACCGCTCCCATAGAGCGAAGGGTGACCTCTACGAATTCCCGTGGAGACTGTCCGCACAGATCGGCGAAGTCTGCCACAAACACTTCTTCGATTCCGGCCTGCTCCATCAGCGTGAGCCGCTCTTCGAAGGTGGTAATGGCAGGTGCTTTTCCCTTGTAAAAAGTAAATACCGCCGGATGATGCGCTCCCGTCAGTTGAGCGCCTCTTCGAGCGGCATTCAGCAATTCCAGATGTCCTTTATGCACACCGTCGAAGTTTCCGAGCGCAACGAAAACACCCCCTTGGACGGGTGTGATCTCGCAGAGGTCCATCTTGCTGCGAGAAATCGGAGTGAGTTTCATCCCTTGGCAACCTTACAGCTTCAGATAGTTGCGCACCAAGAGATTGAGCAGCTCGTCCCGATCAATTTTACGGATGAGACTGCGGGCATTCCGATGGTTGGTGATATAGGTGGGGTCCTCGGACAGGATATATCCTACGAGCTGGTTAATGGGATTGTATCCCTTCTCCTTCAGGGCGTTGTAAACCTCCTGAAGAGTGGAACGAATTTCGGCTTCCCGTTCACTGGGAATAGTAAACGTAAGTGTACGCTGATCAGCCATTTCAGAATCCTCCTTCTGACTTTGGAAAACTATGCTCTGCTCTCTTCGCAGAGACAGAGCTTATTTATTATATTATACTACATTGGAAACGATTTTTCAAGAGGTTTGTGAAGATTTCATCAAATCATCCGCAAATCTTCAGAATTCTCACCGATAATAGAGATAGTATGCGATGACCGTCCGCTCCGCGCCGCCGTGTGCCAGATCGGGACCGGTGAGGATGGCACCGTCCAGGCTCATCAGCTCGGATGCGGTGAGGCTATCCACGGGGGTACGGAAGAGGATGTCCGCCGAAGCGAAGACGATCATCTCGCCATCCCGCACGCAGAGCGAGCCTTCTCTGCCGATGACGATATCCTCGCCGTTGATGCGCTCCGTAACGTATTTGATATGCTTACCCGCCAGCTTTGCCGCCATTTCCCTGCGGAAGGCGACCGTATCTTCTTTTTTCTTTCTTTTCCAGAAGGGCATAAGAATTGCCTCCATCGTGCTGTTTTGTATTATTATAGCATAAACTCCTGGAAATGTCTATGCGATTTGTGCAATCTTTTTCGATTTTTTTCGAAAAAACTCTTTTCTGACAGCAGATTTTGTGGTATAATAGGTAGGTTAAAGAATCGTGATGCGGATTTACCGTTTCATTGGTCGAAGTCCCTCGTTTTTTCAAGAGGTAGAAATCCCTCCCTTCGGACGGGATTTCAATCTGAGAGGAGGGCTGGAGTTCGCCAACGGCGAACTCCGGTAGTTGCGCATAGCGCAACTACTAACCATCACTCAGACGCCGAAGTTTCCTTCCCCCTTCCTCAGACTCCTTCCCCCAACCTCCTTGGCTGGTGCAATCTTTCACAGGCGGCGATAGCCAAGGAAGTGGAGGGTGGTCAGTAGCTCGCCTATGGCGAGCTACGAAGGAGGGAGGAGAGAACTTCGGCGTCTGAGATGGTTTCTCCTCCCTCCTTATGCAATTCGGCACAGCCGAATTGCTTCCTTAGACATCCAAGCAATCCGCACTATCCTCACCTCTGTGTACCATTCCCCAAAATCCACATAAATCCAAGAAAATAAAATACAGGAGAAATACTATGGTTCGTAATGATCTTAGAAACATCGCTATTATCGCCCACGTTGACCACGGCAAGACCACTCTGGTGGACGAAATGCTGAAGCAGGGCGGCGTGTACCGTGACAATCAGACTACCACCGAGCGTGTAATGGACTCGGGCGATCTGGAACGGGAACGCGGCATTACCATCCTGGCTAAAAATACCGCCGTCCACTACAAGGACGTGAAAATCAATATCATCGACACCCCCGGCCACGCCGACTTCGGCGGTGAGGTGGAGCGTATTCTGAAGATGGTCAACGGCGTTCTGCTGCTGGTGGACGCCGCAGAAGGTCCTATGCCTCAGACCCGCTTCGTTCTCCAGCGTGCACTGGAGCTGAATCACCGTGTCATCGTAGTGGTCAATAAGATTGACAAGCCCGACGCCCGTGTAGACGAGGTCATCGACGAGGTGCTGGAGCTGCTGATGGATCTGGACGCTACTGACGAACAGCTGGACTCCCCTATGATCTTCTGCTCCGGTCGACAGGGTACCGCTTGCCTCGACCCCCACGGCGAGGGCACCGATCTGAAGCCTCTGTTCGACACCATTCTGGAATATATGCCCGCTCCCGAGGGAGATGAAAATAAGGGTCTGCAGATGCTGGTTTCCTCCATCGACTACAACGATTACGTGGGCAGAATCGGCATCGGCCGCATAGACAACGGCTCCATCAAGGTAGGTCAGGACATTATGATCTGCAACTACCACAGCCCCGACAAAGCTCCCGTCCGTTCTAAGGTGGTTTCTCTCTTCACCTTCGACGGTCTGCGCCGCTCTGCTACCGAAAGCGCATCGGTTGGTGACATCGTCTGCTTCTCGGGCGCCGAAAACATCACCATCGGTGACACTATCTGCTCCCCTAACTCGGTAGAAGCACTTCCCTTCGTGAAAATCTCCGAACCTACCCTGGAGATGACCTTCCAAGTCAACGATTCTCCCTTTGCAGGCAAGGAAGGCAAGTTCGTTACCTCCCGTCAGATCCGCAAGCGTCTCTACGACGAGCTGCTCAAGGACGTTTCTCTCCGTGTTTCCGACGGCGAAACCACCGACTCCTTCAAGGTGGCAGGCAGAGGCGAGATGCATCTGTCCATCCTCATCGAGACGATGCGCCGTGAGGGCTACGAGCTGGCGGTATCCGCTCCCCGTGTCATTTACAAGGAAATCGACGGCAAGCTCTTCGAGCCCGTGGAGAAGGTTTACATTGACGTAGACACCGAGTTCTCCGGCGCGGTTATGGAAAAGCTGGGCGCACGCCGCGGCGATCTGATTGATATGTCGGTTCACGGCAGCCGCACCAAGATGGAATACTCCATCCCCTCCCGTTGCCTCTTCGGTTACAGAAGCAAGTTTATGACCGACACCCGCGGCGAGGGCATCATCAACACCGTATTCGACGGTTACCAGCCCTTCAAGGGCGAGATCACCGCTCGCTACACCGGCTCTCTGGTAGCATCCGAGGCAGGCGTGACCACCTCCTACGGTTTGTACGGCACGCAGGAGCGCGGCGCGATGTTCGTTGGCGTGCAGACTCCCGTGTACGAGGGTATGATCGTGGGCGAGAACCCCAAGCTGGGCGATATTGCAGTCAACCCCTGCAAGACCAAGCAGCTGACTGCCATCCGCTCCAAGGGCGCCGATGAAAAGCTGATCCTCACCCCCGCCCGCATTATGAGCTTGGAAGAGGCCATCGAGTTCATCGCCGACGATGAGCTGATTGAGGTCACCCCCCAGACCATCCGCCTGCGCAAGGCAATCCTCAACACCCAGCTGCGCCTCAAGGCTCAGGCAGAGCTGAAGACGTCATGCATTCGAGGCTCCGCCGCGAGCTCCGGTCAAGAAACTTTTTCAAAAAAGTTTCTTGACAATCTTCCAAAACATTATAATAAGCGCCGCAAATGTTTGCGGCGCTCTTTTTGTGCTTTCAATAGGGATTTTGCAAAAGTTTCGTCAAATCCCTTGCCTTTGGGGCAAAAATGCGCTACAATAGAAGAAGATACCCACGTTTAACCCCGATTTTACAATCCTATGGTTTTATATTTAACCTCGAGGGTTTATACTGACGTTAAATAATCCCATCAAGGAGATTTCTCTATGATTTATTGCTTAGAAGACGATTCCAGCATCCGCGAAATGATCGTCTATACTCTCCAAAGCTACGGTATGGAAGCCAAGGGCTACGAGCGCCCCTCCGCATTCTGGAAGGCGATGGAAAGTGCCGCTCCCGATCTGCTGCTGCTGGATATTATGCTCCCCGAGGAGGATGGTCTGTCGATCCTCAAGCGCCTACGGGCCAATACCGCCACCGCACAGATGCCCATCCTGCTCCTTACCGCCAAGGGCAGCGAGTACGACAAGGTGGTGGGTTTGGACAGCGGTGCCGACGATTATCTTGCCAAGCCCTTCGGCATTATGGAGCTGCTGGCGCGCATCCGTGCCCTCCTGCGCCGCTCGGAAAAGACGTCCGAGAGCAAACAGCAGGAGTATTCCGTGGGCTCTCTCTATCTGAACACCGCCCGCCACATCGTCACCGACAGCGGACGGGAGGTTTCCCTGACCAACAAAGAATATAATCTGCTGCTCCTGCTCATCGAGCATCCCGGCATCGTGTTTACCCGTGATCAGCTGCTGGATCGGATTTGGGGCTACTCCTTCGACGGCGAAAGCCGTACGGTGGACGTGCACGTCCGTACCCTTCGGCAGAAACTGGGCGGCTCCGGCGATCTGATTGAGACGGTGCGGGGCATCGGCTACAAATTCAACGAAAATCCCTGATCCGATAGGGGACTGACCCGAAAGGAGTCATTTCTTTGACCAAACGAATCTTTCACTCCATATTTTTAGTGGCCATTGTCGTGCTGATCGTCAGTATGGCGGTGAGTCTGGGAGTATCCTATCAATATTTCTCCCGCCATTACGATGAACAGCTGAAGGATGAGGCTTACTACATCGCCTGCGGTCTGGAGAGTGAGGGCGAGGGTTATCTCCAAAAGCTGGAACACAAATCCTCCCGTGCCCGCATCACTTGGGTGGCCGCCGACGGAACGGTTTTGTTCGACAGCACCGTCCCTGCCGAGACGCTGGGCAATCATTTGGATCGGGAAGAGATCCGTGCTGCGCTGGAGAGCGGCGAAGGGATGGCCACCCGCTATTCCGATACCCTCACCCGTGAGACGGTGAACTACGCTCTGCGGCTGTCCGACGGCAGCGTGGTGCGGCTGTCCGACACCCACGATTCCCTTCTTACCCTGCTCTTATCCCTGCTGATCCCCATTCTGGCGGTTGCTGTAGTGGTGGTGACAGTATCCGGTCTGCTGGCCTACGGCATTGCCCGCAAGGTCACCAAGCCTCTGAATCGGCTGGATTTTTCCAGTCCTATGCTCCATCCCGAGACAGTAAAGACCTACAAGGAGCTGACTCCCCTGCTGAGCAGAATTGCCAAGCAAAATCAGCAAATCCGAGAGCAGCTGGTAGAGCTGGAACGGCGCCGGAAGGAGTTTTCCGCCATTACCGAGAATATGAGCGAGGGGCTGCTGGTGGTTGACAGCAACGCCTGCCTGCTCTCCTACAACAGCGGCGCACTGCGGCTGTTGGGCGCTACCCCCACCGATCCTACGGTAAGCGTGCTCACCCTCAACGACAGCCCCGACTTCCATCTTGCGGTGGAAGAGGCACTGGACGGACGTCACAGCGCCCGTCAGATGGCCTATGACGACCGAACCTATCAGATCATCGCCAATCCCGTGTACGATAAAAACGAGGCTGTGGGCGCAGTTCTGCTGATTCTGGACGTTACCGAGCGTGAGGCGAGGGACCGTCTGCGCCGAGAATTCTCTGCCAACGTCTCCCACGAGCTGAAAACGCCTCTCACCTCCATCTCCGGCTTTGCCGAGATGATCCGCATGGGCATTGCCCGTCCCGAGGACATCGGTCACTTTGCCGGCAAGATCCACGGCGAGGCACAGCGGCTTTTGGGGCTCATCGACGATATTCTGAAGCTCTCCCAGCTGGACGAAAACTCGATTCCCCGCTCCAAGGAGCCGGTGGATCTGTCGGCCATCACCGCGCAGGTAGCTGATCGTCTTGCCTCCACCGCCGATCGCAGATCGGTGAAGGTGGAAACCAAGCTCACCTCTCTGAAAGTGATGGGCGTGGCTCAGATTCTGGACGAGATGGTTTACAATCTGGTGGAAAACGCCATCAAGTACAACAAAGAAGGCGGCAACGTCTACGTGACGCTGGAAAAGGAGGGCGCAAAGGTGCGCCTGACCGTCCGAGATACCGGCATCGGCATCCCCGACGCCGACCGTCAGCGAGTGTTCGAGCGATTCTATCGGGTAGACAAGAGCCACTCCAAGGAAATCGGCGGTACCGGCTTGGGACTTTCCATTGTCAAGCACGGTGCGGCCTTCCACGGCGCCACCCTGACGCTGGACAGCACGCTGGGACAGGGTACGGTGATCTCGGTACTCTTCCCCGCTGTAGAGCTATAGAAGAATAATCAAAAACCCGCACTTGGGAATCCAAGTGCGGGTTTATTGCATAAAAAGCAGATTATTTCAGCTTGAATCGGGCATCGCCGGAGGCGCTGTCTACTTCTACCTTCATAGAGCCGTCGCCGTAGATGGCGTAACCGTGACCACGGAACTTCACGTCAAAGTCGAATTCCAGATCGCCGGAGGCAGCATCCATTTCCACCTCCAGACCGGGCAGATCGGCGGGGAGGGTAACCTCCAGATCACCGGAGGCACTGTCTACGTCCAGCTTGCGGGCGGGAGCGGTGAGCACCAGCTCCAAGTCGCCGGATGCGGTATCGGCATCCAGACTGCCCAGATCGCCGCTGAAATAGAGATCGCCCGAGGCGGTATCGAAGGAAAAGGTTCCGCTAATAGAGCAATCGGTCAGCTCTGCGCCGCCGCTGGCGGTGTCTGCATTCACCGATGCCGCCGTCAGACCCTTGGCAATCAGTTTGCCCGACGCACCGTCAAAGTCCACGGTCGAAGCGGTGAGATCGGTGAGCCTTGCATCCCCCGAGGCGGTGGAGATCATCAGCTGATCCACCTTCAGTCCCTCGGCACTAACGGTGGCCGACGCTGTGTTCAGCTTCACCTTTTGCAGGCTCTCGGCAAGCGATGCGGGGATGGTAAGGGTGAGCTGCTTTCTAACTTCACCGAAATGGATGAGCGTGACGCCTTTACGATGGGCAAAGCGCACCTTCAAAGTGCCGTTCTCTACCTTCCAGCACAGACGATCCTCCTCTGCGATATCCTTGGAGGCGGTTTCGGTGAGCGAAATCTCATTGCCATCGCCTACTTGAAGGATGACTTCTCCGGCCGCCCAGCCAAGGTCGATGGAGTGGATGCCCTCGGCACTGACGGTAGCGTCTCCGCTGTTGTAGTCGTCGCTATTTCCATAAATAGCCGAATCCAATCCGAAATTCAGCGAAAAACCTTTGGAAAACAATTCCTCCAGACCTCCCGTCTGATGCAAAATAATGGCTCCTGCCAAAAGTGCGCCTACCACCAAAATGGCGATAGAGTTGAGTACGATGGATAAAACCGGATGTTTCATTCACTATCCCTCCTTGAGCGAGATTGGAAGACAAGGCAGCAGATGGCCTTGACGATATCACACACACAGCCGTAGATAATCCAGATCAGCCAAGTGTAAGCCCAGCCGCCGGTGAGAAAGCTGATTCCCAGATACACCAGCAGGGTAATCACCAGCAGGATGGTGGAAATGGGATTGTAGACTCCCTCCACGTCGGGGGGCAGCTTATCGGTACGGGCAGGCTCTACCACGATTTGTCTGCCGTCCGAAGTGGGCAGACCCTTGCGCTTGAAATTGGTACTGAAGATGATCAGCAGAGTGGCAATCGCCCAACCGCCGAACATCGTCGAGATGGCCAGCCCTTCATTGACCTTCTCCAACAAGAACATCGGAATGAATGCCCAGATATAGCCGCCCACGCCCAGCGCAAGCAGAGCCTTGCCCTTAGGGTTGTTCCAAGGCAGGCGGAAGCCCGAGCCTACGATCATTGCGGTAGCAATTCCCCAAATGCCGAACATTGCGGCGATATAAGGTTCCACCGATCCGCCCAGCCCGCTGAGAATGGGGCACAGAATCGAGAGAATATACAGTGCCACGGCAACAGCGATCATCGTTTTCTGCACCGTTTTGCCATTCTGCACCTTATCGGCGGAATACTGTTGACGGGGCTTGGTCGGCGCAACTGCCGAGGTGTCTGCAACCGTCGAGTGCTCGGACGTGCCGAACAGCTCGCCAACGTCACCGATGCTGTCCACCACCCGACCGATGGCTTCCTCTTCACTAACTCCCTGTGCCAGCAGATCGTCATATTTAGCGGCCAGATTTTCCAAAATCTCCGCCTTGAGCGCCAGCGCCGAGGGAGTGTTGGGGGTACCCGCAAACACTTCGTCGGTACGGGCATACAGTTTATCGTATCTATGTCCTTCCATTGTCAATAGCTCCTTTCAGAATAATGCGATCCAGCAGATCGCGGGCCGCAATCCAGTCCTTTCGCTGGTTTGCCAGCGCTTCGATGCCTGCATCGGTGATGCGGTAGTAGCGCCGCCTGGCGCCCCTCTCTTCGTTCCCCCAATAAGAGGAGATGTAGCCCGCCTCCTCCATTCGGCGGAAGGCGCAGTATAGAGTGGCTTCCTTCAGCTCGTAATTGCCTTCGGACAGTTTTGAGATGCCTTTGTTGATTTCATAGCCGTAGCTGTCTCCCTGCTCCAGCAGGGACAGGATGATCGTTTCGGTATTGCCTCGCAGCAGATCGGACGTAACAATCATTGCGCTTCCTCCTTTCGGTATCTTACACTTGCATTATAGCATATAATACCTCGCTTGTCAAGGTATCTCGAAATAAAAAGTGAAAAAATTTTCCAACTAAAGCTACGGGTTTCTGCAAACAAAAACAGCGGCTCTTCTCATTGGAGAAAAGCCGCTCAGAGTGTCGAAAAAGTCATAATAAAGTAAGCGGTTTGTGAAATTGCACAAAAGAGCCCTCCCCTCTGGGGAGGGTGGATCGGACGAAGTCCGAGACGGGAGAGGTATTCGTAGTATTTTGTGCGGTAGACCTCTTCCGTCACGCCTTCGGCGCGCCACTCTTCCGTGCAGTTCCGCTATGCGGAACTGCCGTAGTTCGCCTACGCGAACTACATCGGAGGGGAAGGCTTTGGTTTGTGCATATTGCTAATGCGTCTTTCTAATGAATACTTTTTCGACAGACTGAGCGGCTCTTCTCTAATGAGAAAAGCCGCTATATGATTGATTACCAAATAACGATTCTCTTATCCTCGGGCAGATACATCTGATCGGTATCCTTTACGTCAAAGGTCTGATACCACTCGGAGAAGTTTCTGGGAGGCATATT
>JAFTMF010000096.1 GCA_017452565.1 Clostridia bacterium | reverse complement strand
TCTGCGATCTTTTCGTTTACCTCTGCGATTTTCTTAGTCATAATTCATTCTCCTTTTCAAATTCATTCTGCTTGACTGTTGTGACTGTATTTTACCTCCCCCATATTTGCGAAATAATTCAAAAATATTTGAAAAATGTTAATTCGAAAGTTTTTTTAAAAAAACAGACCGCCGAACACTCGGCGGTCTATCGTTCTTTATTCAAATCAAGACAGCGGACAGGAGACACCCAAAATTCCGCACAGCTCCAGCAGCGCATCCTCATAGGTGCCGTCAAAATTCAGCACGTAGTCGCACAGCTCTGCGTTGTGCTCCTCGTACTCAATAGCGCACAGACGGTTGATCTTGTTCTCGTCGGTGGTGTTCTTCCGCAGGATATTGCGCATCAGCGCCTTTTTGTCCCGCTTCAGGTAGATACTGGTAACGTTGGGGAAATAGGTTTTCAAGGACATAGCTCCGCAAATATCCATGGTAGCAAACACGCGCTTTCCCTCTGCCAAGATCTTTTCCACATCACCCTTGCGGGAACCGTAGCCGTGACCTGCGTACATGGTGGATTGGAGCATTTCTCCGCTATCGCACATCTGACGGAAGGTGTCCAGTGAAACGTAATTGTACCACTCGTTTTCCTCCACGGCAGTGGGGTCTTTGGTGGTATAGCTGATCAACTTCTCATAGCGGTCGTTCAGTGCCAAGAATTTGGTTGCCAGCTTGGATTTGCCGCTTCCCGAAGGACCTACCAGCACCACAATATTGGGCTCGCTTTGGGCAGCCTCTGCCGCCTGCACCGAATAGCTGTTGGCGATCACCTCCACCACCTTGAGAAATTCCTCGTAATTGCTCACCGCCAGCATTCCCGTCGCCTCCTGATTCCAAGGGCGGCGCATCAAAATGGGATACTTCGCGCCCGAATTGAGAATATTGTGAAGAGCATCGTCAAAGAGGATATCGGTATGGATCTTATCCTTGCCTGCGCCCATATAAATGTGATCGGCAGGAATTTCGGGAAACTCCTCCCGAATCCGTTGAGCACGGATACCCATAAATTCAGGAGGGACAGCGGTAGCGATATACACCTCGGTCATTTGGGAAAGTCGGCGAACAAATTCCTTCGCGCCCTCATACACCGGCTGGGTGCGGTAGAACTCCGGATCGCTGAAATAAGGATAAATGGCATCGGCGCGGGTGCCCAGCTTGCCCCAATGCTCCTTTTCATAAATGGTCATAGGCGGCTGAAAGCCGTATTTTTCATTGGCCAGACGCATGACATAGGAGGTGCACTCCATCAGCAGGTCGTCCACGTCCAGCGCGGTTGATAGTCTGTATTTTCTGCTCATATGCAGTCCTCACTTTCTGTCAGCATAGATTTGACCCTCTCCTCTATGGGTCAAAAAAGCAGCTCGCCGTGTTTGATACAGAAACACGGAAAGCTGCTGTATAGGATATTATATCATTTTCTTCCCATAAAATCAAGAGGGTTTTAAAAAAATGTCAAAAATTTAAAGATTTTCTTCTCACTTTTGTCGAAAAAGACAAGCGATTATCTTTCCTTACCCACGAAGAAGAGGGCAAGGACTCCGGGACCGGTGTGTGCGCCGATGACGGGGCCTACGTCGGTGACCAGCTCTACCTCGGCGTTGTAATCCTTCTTCAGGATCTCTGCCAGCGTATCTACGTCCGCCTGACAGTCGCCGTGGGAGATGAACACGGGGCCGCCTGCAGGATCAATGGCAGATTCCCCCAGCGCTTTTGCCAGTGCGGCGATGGCATTCTTTCTGCCTCTCACCTTGGAGACGTTGATCAGATGACCGTCGTTATCCACGTGCATAACCGGCTTGATCCCCAGCTTGTTGCCGAAGAAGGCAACCGCAGGGCTGACTCTGCCGCCGCGCTTGAGATAGTCCAGATCGTCTACGGTAAACCAATGGCACATATTCAGCTTTACAGATTCCGCATAGGCTGCCGCTTCCTCGATGGTCGCACCCTTATCCCGCTCTTTGACGGTGAGATAAACCAGCATACCAAATCCTGCGGATGCCGCAAGGGAGTCTACCACCAGAATCTTGCGGTCGGGATACTTTTCCCGCAGAGCATCTGCCGCCAGCCGTCCCGAATTGAAGGTGGCGCTGAGCCCGGAGGAGAAGCCTAAGTACAGAATATCCTTCCCCTCTGCAAGATACTTTTCAAACTCTTTTTCAAATGTATCTGCATTGATGGCAGAGGTTTTGGCAGTGCCGCCCTCTCGCATTCTGTTATAAAACTCGGTTACCTCCATATCGTAATTGGAGTAAACCTTCTCAGAATCGCTGAACTGGAAGGAAAGACTGCAATACTCCACTCCCCACGCTTGCAGGGTTGCGGGCTTGATATCGCAGGCGGTATCGGTGACAATGACGTAGTTTTTCATAATGATTCTCCTCATATTGCAAAATAACAAAATGCGTATGGAAATTGACTCTCTTCGGTGTCGGCGAGATTGTTGACCAATCTACTTTTTTATTATAGCACACCATAGCGAAGATAGCAAGCGTTTTTTGCGATATTCTTGAAATTTCTCCCATATTTTTATCAAAACGTCTTCCTGACAACGCAGAAACCCCCGCCGCAGCGGGGTTTTGCTTCTTTTAATACTTGCGCATCTTCTTCCAGATGTCGAGAATCATCTCGTAGCGGTGAGGGGGCATTCCCTTGAAGGGGATGTTACTGGTGGCGAAAATGTATCCGCCGCCTTCCTTGCCGTAGGTGAGACAGTATTCGGTGCTGGCAATGACCTCTTCATCGGTGCCGGTCTGGAGCGCCGCACAGTGCACGTTACCGCACAGAGCAACTCGGTCGCCGTAAATACGCTTGACCTCGCGAATATCCACGCCTGCCATAGGGTCAATAGAGTGGAGGGCGTGAGGACCTGCCGCTACCAGCGAATCAATGATGGGCATAATATTGCCGTCGGTATGCTTGATCATATACATACCGTCTTCTCTGCCCGCTTTGCAGATTTGTGCAAGGAAGGGAGCGATGAACTCGTCGAACATTGCAGGAGAGAGGAAGGGACCGGAGTTGTAGCAGTAGTCGGAGCACAGGAGGGCAACGTCCATACCTGCTTCTCTCTGGCGTTTGTTTGCCTCGATGGCAGCATCGGCCATTCTCTGCGCTTCTGCCAGCACTTCTTCGGGCTCGTCTACCAAGCGGTAGGAGAACTCGTACATATCCGAGCCGGAGGGGATGGCAAAGGTGCCGTCACCGTGACCGCCGAAGAGACGGGTGTTACCAAAATGCTCCCGCAGGCGCTTTCTGAAGGCTACGGTGAGAGGATGGGTGGGATTCCACCATTCGGGGGCGTAAACGGGGATGATACAGTAATCCAGACCGGGCTTGGCGTCCAGCTCGGGATTGCCCGACAGCGCCGCACCGCCGATATCGTAGGCAGTTTTTGATCCGTACACACGGGCGTACTTGTCGGCAAGATCATATGCCGCACGCTCGATTTCGTTGGCAGTGAGGGTTTTCCAGATGGCAGGCTCAAAGCGGCGATCGGAGAGAGGATAGCCGAACAGCTCCTCGGATAGCTGGAATTCCAGCTCAAAAGTAGGGACTTCGTCGGGCGTACCACGGTTCAGCGCACAGATGGCACGCTTGGCAGGGGTCCAAAGTTCAGACATAAGAATACTCCTTGGGGGATTGGAATGATTGAATTTATTGTAGCACAAATCTATCAAATGTGCAATGGGTTTGAAGAAATTTGAAAGAAATCGAAACGCGCTTAGTGGGTATCCGACCATTCATCAGTGGACATAACGGTGGGAGGTAGACACTCGTCATATCGATCATCTTCCACCCAGTAGACATTCACGGGCGTTGCAAACACCTGCGGATCGGGCGGGCGGTGCAAATCATTGCAATAAAAGCTTTTTTGACCATTTTCCAACGGTCCTGAGACCACACATCCGCACTCCCTGCAAACGTAATACCGTTCAGAGGGATACCACGGTGCTCGAAACACTTTGCCCTCTGCATACGGCAGATCGTAATCGCCTAATCTGTTTTTCATATAAACTACCAGCGAGGCGCGGTACTCTTGCGATTGCTTGTGATTGGTTACCACCGTTACTTCGTTGTCTTTGGCAAGCTCATTCCGGTAGATATGTTGCATCACATCGCATAGCTTCATCGTTCGGTCTCCTTAACAATTCGGTTGTCGATTCTTGGGAATAGCCATCTCACCAAATTCCATTCAGCGTGTGAACGGTGAGAGTCACGTCGGGGGTATCCTCTCCCGTCAGCGGGTCAACTCTGAGATAACGGATTCCGTAGTCCGCCAGCGAGCCTACTACCGAGTAGATCAGACCGTCATCGGCAAAGATCTCCAGCCCCAACACGTCGGAAATCAGGCGGAGCTTGATCTCACCGCCGGTATAGGACAGCGGCATGGTCACGTCATTGTAGGAGAGGGTGTTCTCCGAGGGCTTCACTCTCAGCTCATAACCGAAGAAGCGGATGGCAAAATCGGGAGAGTTCTTGGGAGCGGTGAGCTCTATGTCATAGCCCTTGCGGTCAAGGGCATAGCGGAAGCTTTCAGCGTCTTTGATGCGGAAAGTCTCGGTGTGCTCCCGCAAGGATTCGAACTCCTTCACGGGGAGGGTGCGAAGGCGATAGTCCTCGTCTATCTTGCGAAGGCTCACCTCTACGGGAATGCCCATTTGGTTTTCGAACACCGATTCGGGGGCGTGGAGCACGTCCCACGCAATCTTAATGCGGCGATCGGGCACGTCCGAGAAGGTCTGCGCCGCATAACTGTTCCGATGGCCGTAATGGTAGGGACGGGATTCCTGCGTAGGAACGAATTTGCCGTCCTTGATATCGCCCACCAGATAGAAATCGGATGCGCCGCTGAAGATCCATTTGCGAACGTTCGGCTCGTTTTCCACGCTCAGCGGATAAATGTCGGGGCACTCGTCATCGCCTTTCAGATGCAGACGCTGAATCTCGGTAAAGTGCGTGAGATCATCGGAGCGGAAGATCACGTACTCGTCCCGATCGAGATAAAGGGCGAGGAGATAACAGCCCATCTCTTCGCACCACACTACCTTGGGGTCACGATTGCCCCCTTCGATATGCTCGATCACGGGATTGCCCGCATATTTTTGGAAAGTCTTGCCACCGTCGGTGGAATAGGCCATACACTGGGTATGAGGCTTGCCTGCAGAAAGGGCGGAGTTGCCGCCTGCCGCAGTGTAGAAGAGCAGAATAGGATCAGCCTCTCCCGATTTCAGACCGCTGACGTTGTTTTTATCCACGATGCCGCTGCCCGAGAACATGGTTCCCATCGCATCGGGCCGGAGGGCACAGTCCAGCTCCTGCCAATGGATGAGATCCTCGGAGACGGCGTGTCCCCAAGTCATATTCCCCCAGTTGCTGTCGGCAGGATTGTGCTGGAAGAACAGATGATACCGCTTGCCGTCGAACACCAAGCCGTTGGGATCGTTGATCCAACCGATTTTAGCGGAAAAGTGCACCATCGGACGGAATTCTTCGTGATAATACCCCTGTGTGGGAATCACATCCACGAAGGCAAAGCGCAGATCAATCTCGGGGGTGGCGGTGAGGGTGACCGTCTTGCCCTTGAGATGGGACACGTTCACATAAGAATAGAAGTGTGGCGTAATGAAGTCGATGTGGGCATCGAAGTCCCAGATCAGCTCGCCGTCCTCGTAAAAGCAGATTTTCTTCTGTTTGGCGTGCATATTCACGGGCACGACGATGTACTTGTTTTCAATCTTTACCGAATACTCTGTCATAGCGTTGGCCTTCCTTTGCAGAATCACTTTATAATTCCATTATAAACCATTCCCCGGCGCATTGCAAGGGGAATTTTTCCAAAATCCTCGTTTGGATAATAAATATCGAACTATCTCCCGATTTGCGCCAATTCTCTCTTGCAAATCGGACGAAAAAGCGGTACAATAGAATTAACAAAACTTCTCTTTTGAAAGGAGTTCCTATGAAAAAGCTACTGAAAACTTTAACGTCCACCCTGCTCCTGCTTTCTCTGCTTACCCCTGCGCTGCCCGCCTTCGCAGCGGAGAGCGATCAGATGAAGCCGCTGGAAAATCTCCACGGACTGCAAGGCAGTTGGAATTTCGGCGATCCCATCACCAGTTCGGGAGGCGGCGATCTCTTCGCCCTCTCGGACAGCCGCGCCGAAAGCTTCGTCTTCGAAGCCGACGTGGAGTTTGTGAACCGCAGCGGTGCGGCATCCTTAGTTTTCCTCTCCTCGGATAACCCCGCCCGTGGCTCCTACGTTGCCAACATCGACCTGTCGGCAGGCAACGCCCGTATCTTCCGCTTTGAGTCGGCAGGCGGCGCTACCACTAAGGGCGAATACCGCCTCACCGCCGCCGAGAAGGCAAAGTCTACCTTCCATCTGCGGGTAGAGGTGAACGGCGACAATATGGTTTACTTCCTCGACGGCAAGCCGGTGGTTTCCATCACCGACAACTCGCCCAAACACGGCGACCGTCTGGGTCTGCTCACCTTCAACACCTCGCTGAAGTACAGAAACGTCCGCTTTGCAAAGCTGGATGGCAAGATGCCCGCGCTGGTCGAGCTCGACGGTCTGTCTACCCCCTTCAGCGGGCAAAGCAGCCTCAAGGAGCGACTTCCCTTCGGCACGAAGAAACTGAAGCTCACCGCTACCGCAGAAAACGGCACTCTCTCCGCCAAGGCAGAGGGCGCTACCGTCAAGGTGGAGGGCAACAACATCACCGTCAGCGACATCAAGGGCAGCTTTGATCTGATCCTCTCGGTGACCCGCGGCGATCTCGTTCGCAGTTATGTGATTGCGGTCAAGGTAGAGGCAGATCCCTCCACCATTTACAACGAAGCGTGGCTCCCTCAGCTACACTTTTCCGCCCTCGTCAACTGGATCAACGATCCCAACGGTCTGGTGTACGATCCCTCTAACGGCACTTGGCACCTCTTCTTCCAGTACAACCCCTACGGGCTGAACATTGCCAATCAGGTTTGGGGACACGCCGTCTCCACCGATCTGATGCACTGGAAGGAGATCGACATTGCCATCCCTCAGGACTCCTTCGGCGCAGTCTTCTCGGGCTCGGCAGTGGTGGATGAGAACAATACTACCGGATTCTTCACCGACAACAAGCCCGGCGAGTCCAAATTGGTTGCCCTCTACACCTCCGACGGCGGTGACACCACCCACGGCGTGGAAAAGCAGTGCATCGCCTATTCCAAAGATCACGGCGTGACTTGGATCAAGCCCGATCTTTCCATTGACAAGAACATCGTGATCTCCAACGCCGGCAACAAGTACGGCAGGGATTTCCGTGATCCTAAGATCTTTTGGCACGATGATCGGTGGTTTATGGTCATCGCAGGCGGCAGAGCAAGACTCTTTACCTCCGACAACCTCATCGATTGGACCGAGGCCTGCGATATGGGCTTCGACTCCGAGTGCCCCGACTTCTATCCTCTCCCCGTGGACGGCGATGCGAACAACGTCAAGTGGGTCTATACCGCATCGGGCGACTGGTACATCATCGGCAGGCTGGAGAAGGTCAGCGATACCAAATACAAATTTGTTGCAGAAACCAACCGTATCGCCTACAACGGAGGCGGTGAGGTTTACGCTACCCAATCCTTCTACAATGACGGCAGCGGTCTGAACCGACGCATCGGCATCAGCTGGCTGCAGGATCACTCCGCAGACTCGCTGTCCGGCAAGACCTGGAACGGCGCAATGTCGCTCCCCCTGGAGCAGACTATCCGCACCGTCAACGGCAAGATGGTGCTCACCTCCTACCCCGTGGCTGAGCTGGATGCGCTCCGCGGAAAGCAGGTAGCCGATCTCAAGGACACCACCGCCGAGAAGGTGGACGAAGCGCTTTCCAAAAATCCCGGCAAGGCCTACGATGCCGAGATCACCTTCAAGCCCGAAGCAGGCTCGGTGACCACCTTCACCCTCCGTCAAAGCGGCTCCAACAGCGTGCAGGTGATCTACGACAGCACCGCCAAGATGCTCCGGGTAGTCCGTGGCAGAGCAAGCACCGCTACCGGTAACATCCCCACCGGAACCATGGAAATGCCCCTATATCCCGACAAGGACGGCAACGTGACCATCCGCATCGTGATGGATACCACCGTCATCGAGGTCTTCGGCAACGGCGGCGAGGCTGCCTGCACCGGCTTCATCTTCCCCGATGAGAGCGCCATCAACTCATCCTTGGAGGTGAGCGGCAAGATCGAGGTGAAGTCCTTCCAGCTGTGGAGAATGACCTCCATCTGGCACGCAGGCAAAGAGATCCTTCCCGATGCCGGAATCTACTTCGATGCGCCCGCTACCCTTCCCTTGGGCGAAGAGGTAACCATCTCCACCTACGTCATCAACGAAAAAGGGGAACGAGTAGACAGCGCAGTCTTCGGCGACGTGGACACCGCACTGGCTACCGAAATCGCCAAGGAGGGAGGCAAGCTCACCCTCAAGGCCAACACCGAGGGCACGCTGGTTCTGCTGGCGACTGCAGGAGATAAGCAAGAGCGGCTGGTTCTTCCCATCGCCAAGACCGGCTTCAACACCAATCTGGAGGGCTGGACCTCCGCAGGCGATTGGTACGAGGGTGAGGGCGGCTGGACTATCGGCGGCAGCAGCGGTGACAGCTTCACCTTCTCCAGTGTCACCCACGATGGCGAGTTCACCTACACCGGCGTGGCCGATTTCGGCGGCAAGGGCGGATGTCTGGGTCTGGTATTCGGCGCTACCCATCCTAACGCACCCAAATCGGGCACTTGGTACGGCGCAAACGTGGACACCCACGGCGGCAATCCCGTGATCAAGCTCTTCTGCAATACAAACGGCAATGAGACTTGGAATCAGACGCTCGCTATCACCAAGGCGGACACCTACACCCTCACCGTCACCTACGAGGGCAACACCCTCACCTATACGGTAAACGGTCAGTCGGTGAGCCGTCAGGTGCATAATCTGGGGGGCGGCACGCTGGGTCTGGTCTCTTGGAACGGCGGCGGCAGCTTCAACAACGTGGTCTATACCGACGGTGTACAGCCGCCCGTGACCGAAGATCCCGTGGATCCTCCCGTGACCGATGACAAGCCTATTTCCACCGACAAGCCTGCGGATCCTTCCGCTCCCGTGACGACGGCACCTGCCGACGATCCTGCCAAGTCTCCTTCGAAAGAGGAAAGTCCCTCTCCCCTGCTCCCCATCCTCATCAGTGTGGGTGCAGTTGTAGCGATCGGCGCAGTTGTGGCGGTTGTGATAGTGAAAAAGAAAAAGTAAGTATAGAACAGACACCCTCCGATCACAGATCGGAGGGTGTTTTTTGCAAAAACACTTGCATTTTCAGAAGGATAGATGTATAATAGAGAATATTCTTCCTTTCGAGGCATATTTCGAGGCAATTATGGATCAAATTCTTTCCTTTCCCTATACAGGCGTCATCTTC
>JAFTMF010000095.1 GCA_017452565.1 Clostridia bacterium | reverse complement strand
GATCAAAAGACCGAAAAAACCTCGCGGATAGCGAGGTTTTTTCTTGACAAAAGACGCAGAATGCGGTACAATATAGATAAATCTATCCTATTCTTTCCTTTTGGAGGTTGATTATGAACGTTGCGCTGATTAGCGGCTGGCACGTACACGCCGGCGAGTATTTTAACCGATTCAACAAGAATCCCAACTCTCAGATTACTGCAGTATGGGACGAGATCCCCCAGCGTGGCAAAGCCTTTGCCGAGAAAAACGGCTCCCGCTTCTACGAGTGCTACGACGAGCTGCTGGCTGATCCTACCATTGATGCCGTTTGCATCACCTCGCCCACCAATCTCCATCCCGATCTGATGATCAAGGCTGCCAAGGCGAGTAAGCACATCTTCACCGAGAAAGTGCTGGCCATCGCGCCCGAGGATGCCCGTGCCATCGCTGCAGCGGTGAAAGAGGCAGGCGTTGCCTTCACCATCTGCTTCCCCCACGAGTCCGAGCCTCCCTTCCTTGTAATCCGTGACCTTTTGGACAGCGGCAAGCTGGGCAAGATCACCTACGCCAAGTTCCGCAAGGCCCACACCGGTTCTATCGACAACTGGCTCCCCGATTTCTTCTACGATAAGGAGCAGTGCGGCGGCGGTGCGATGATGGATCTGGGCGCACACCCCATGTATCTGCTGGAATGGGCGCTTGGCAAGACCAAGGCAGTGACCTCCACCTTCACCGATATGACCTGCCGAGGCGTGGAAGACAACGCGGTTTCCGTGCTGGAGTTTGAGGGCGGTGCCATCGGCGTGTCCGAGACCTCCTTCGTTTCTTGGGGCAATCCCCTTGTATTCGAGATCAGCGGCACCGACGGTTGGCTGCTGATGACCGACAGCGAGATCCGCTATCAGACCCGAGAGAGCGGCGGATGGGTAACCCCAGAGCTGCCTCCCCGTGCCCCCCACCCCGTAGACTACTTCGTGGACTGCGTGGTAAATGGCAAAGTTGGCACGATGTACACCGTAGACGAGGCGCTGAACCTCACTCTCCTGATGGATGCGGCCTACAAGAGTGCCGAGACCGGTGCGAAAGTGGCTGTAGAGGCGTAAATTACAAGAATAAACCGAAATCCTCCCCCAAACGGGGAGGATTTTTCTATTGTGCACAATATTCGACAGATTATTTTGGCAAATCCGACGAAGGATTTGTATGGGAATACTATTGACAAAATAGTAATTTGGGGCTATAATGAAACTGAAAAACAAACCCGAAAGGAATGAGACCCGTGGGCAGATGAGGCTCGAATGAATAGGCGACGAATAGAGAATAACATTTATTAGAAAAGAAGTGATGAAATGAAAGGTTATTTCTCTATCTTTTTGTCTGTTTCGATCTTGTTTTCCTTATTTGCATTTGCAGGCCTCGGCGGTGTGTTTGCCACCGATACCATCTCTATTACTGCTGATAAAACTGTATTGGTAGTAGGGCAAACCGCAACCCTAACCGTTACGCTGCCGGATGATGCGGAAAACATTTCCGTAGACATCAACGATGAAGGATATTATCCGTGGATTGCCGTAGGAGACGGCAGCCAATACCTAGATTAAGGAGGATTACACTATGAAAAAACAGTTATCCATACTCCTATCCGTCATACTTCTCTTATTGTCAGGATGTGCTTCTACCGACAGCAATCCAGCAACTAACCAGCCTAAGGACGAAAAAATCTCATATACGATCTATTATTCCCATCCGACTACTATCAACAGCGAAGATGTCGATAGCAAGGGGCAATCCGTCTATACCTTCGAAAGTGCAGATACGAAGGATTTCACCTTAAAGGCCGACGAACCCTACCAAAATGCAAACGCAGCAGAATCTAAGACCGTTACGATAGACGGACAATCGCTAACGCTTTCCTACCGTGAATCGTTTGATACACCTCTTGCAAAATGTAAAACAACAGCTTTGCAAGCAAATGGTTCCTACGATCTTTACCGCTTCTCTGACGATATGGGAAACGATATTGACGTTCATTTCCGTAAAAATTCTAACGAGCTCATCTATTATTTGAATGTTGCCGCATACAGTACCATAGGCGGAAACTATACCGACGAGGATGCCACAATTCGTGCCGCAAACGATCTGGTTACCTATTTTGGCATGGATGCCATTACTTACTATCAAGAAAAGTATATCAACAGCTCTGAGGATTTCATTACCGTCACGTATATTCACTGCATCAATGATTATCAGACCACTGATCAAATCGTATTCATCTATAACCGTTCAGGACAATTAGCTTTGATGAATGCAGATCACAAGGGCGTTTTCGATGCGTTTGAAAAACAATTGACCTCCGAAAATTTACAAGCTGCCAAAGCCGCACTCACTAAATCCATTGCTAATACGATTGAAATTGACGCACCTACGCTGGTAATGGAAGCCGAAGGAAAAGTTTATTTACGAATCATTGGAAAGAATAAACAGAATGATAGTATGAGTGTTCCCCCAAGATTCTATATCAATGTATATTAATTGAGAATGTACCGAAAAGCCAAACCTCCCTCCCCATTTGGGGAGGGAGGTCTTTCGCTACCCCAACAGCCGCGCGATCAGCTTCACCAGCCAATCGGGGAGATAGGGGATCGTCTCCCTCAGATACTCCTCCACCTCGGCGGGGGTGAGGGTGAGTGTCCCCGTTTCGGTGAGGACGTATGCCCCCCCCTTGACAACGTCCAGCGACGTGGGGGCAATGGCAAGCCCGCCTACCGCAATTTTGGAGGCGATGGCAATCCCGCCCACCGCAATCACTCCCAGCGAAATGCCGCCGATGGAGAAGACGCCGATGGAAATCCCCGCTGCCGCCAGAATGCCTGCGGCAACTCCGCCAAATGCAGCACCGCCCAGCACGAATCCGCCGAAGGCAAGCAGTCCCAGCGACAGCAGACCGAAGGAGAGCAGACCCATGGACAAAAGGCCTGCGGAAACCAGTCCGCTGCTGATCATCCCCAGGGCAAACACGCCCTTGGCACGGTAGAGTCCCACTCCCAAGTGGACGTGGACGAGAGGCATCCCGAAGAGCTTCTTCTGCGAGATATACTCATACTCCAGCCGCCCCCGTCCCGGCAGGTGGGAGGTGCACCGCGGAGTTTGGGCAGGGTTTTCCTCGGCGCCGGCGGTGGAGTCGGCTGTAGGAGCTTCGTCCTCGGTGAAGGGATCGTCTATCGGGGGAGTGTCGGGGGAGTCGACCGCCTCTATCGGGATCGCATCGGGGGAGCGGTCGGCAGGATCGGAATCGGGGGTGACGCCTCTCAGCAGAGTATCGGTGGAGACGGCGAAAAAGTCGCTGAGGGAGAGGAGATTGATGGCGTCGGGGAGGGCTGCTCCCGACTCCCATTTGGAAATCGTCTGACGGGAGGTGCCCAGCGCTTCGGCCAGCTGCTCTTGAGAGAGCCCCCGTCCTTGACGGAGGGTTTTCAGGGTAATATGAAAGGGGATCATCGGTGTCTGTCCTTTCTATGGGATTGGCTTGATTTCTGTCCTTATTATATCACGAGAGTGCTGAAAATGCAATCCATTTCCCTTTCCATCCTGTCAACTTCTGTTGACATCGGCTTGAAATTGTAAATTTTAGCGAAAACCGATTGCAATAGAGGGGATTTTATGGTACACTGAAATCAATCTCCCGATACCATCGGGCAAACGGAGGAATCTGTTATGCATAACGTTCTACGCAAAATCCGACCGGGTACCGTCCTGCTGATAGCAATGCTTAGCATTCTTTGCCTCAGCGGCTGCGAGAAGTCCCCCGCCCCCTCAATCCCCGAAACTACCACACCGGTTGTGCCGGCAGTGAGCAGCACCACTCCCCTGCCATCGGTGACCTATCCCGACGGCACTACTCTCCCCTCCCCCGAACTTACTACGCCTGCGCTCACCACCGCACCGGTCACCGTCCCCGCTACTGTGACCACTGCCAAGACCCCAGAGATAGATCCTCCCGTCACCACGCTGCCCGAAACGGTCCAGACTACTCCCGCAGGCAGCAGTGGGGAATCTTCGGTCGCCACCACGAAGCCGGTCACTACTACTAAGCCCGTGACCACCACCAAGCCGGTTACCACCGCCAAGCCCGAGACCACTACCAAGCCGGTCACTACCACCAAGCCGGTCACCACTACCAAGCCCTTGACCACCTCGCCCAAGCCCGATGACGGCCCTGCCGTAGGTACCTCCGTT
>JAFTMF010000094.1 GCA_017452565.1 Clostridia bacterium | reverse complement strand
GGAAACGCCCTCCACCGCTGCAATTTCTCCGATTGCCGCAAGAGTGGTATTGCCGATTTTACGCTTGGGCTCGTTGATGATTCGATCCAGACGGATATTATCGTTAGGATTCTGCACCAAGCAAAGATATGCCATTACATCCTTGATTTCCTTGCGCTCGTAGAAGCGAGTGCCGCCGATCACTCTATAAGGGATGCCACTCTTGGCAAACACCTTCTCGATAGAGTTGGACTGTGCGTTCATACGGTAGAGAACGGCAAAATCGCTGAACTTTTTGCCTTCCTTGCGGCAGATCTGCTGAATCTTTTCGGAAATAAAGACTGCCTCTTCGTTTTGTGTTCCCAGTTTCCGCAGACGAATGGGATCTCCGCCCTCTTTGGCGGTCCACAGTTCTTTTCCCTTTCGGCTGATATTGTGGGAAATCACGCCGTTGGCCGCCTGCAAAATCTTTTCGGTAGAGCGATAGTTCTGCTCCAGCTTGATGACCTTGGCATCGGGGAAGGTTTTGTCAAAGCTGAGGATGTTTTCGATGGTTGCTCCCCGGAAGCGATAGATAGACTGGTCGTCATCGCCTACTACCATCAGATTGCGGTAGCCGCCGGAGAGAAGAGTCGCCAAAATGAACTGAGCGTGGTTGGTGTCCTGATACTCATCCACGCAGACGTAGCGGAAGCGGCGCTGGCAATAGTTGCGTGCTTCCTCACTAATGGTGAGCAGATCCACGGTTTTCACGATAATATCGTCGAAATCTACGGCATCCGATTCCAGCAGACGCTTCTGATACAGCTCGTAGATTCTTGCAACCTGCCCAAGGCGGACGTCCTTCCCTGCCGCTGCACGCAGATCCGCAGGGGTCATCAGCTTATCCTTGGCTTTGCTGATCACGTTCTGCACGGTTTTGGGAGGCAGCAGCTTTTCGTCCAAATTCAGTTCTTTCAGAATGGAAGAAATCAGCTTTTTGCTGTCATCGGTATCGTAGATGGTGAAGGAGCGAGCCAATCCGACGCCTTCGCCAAAGCGACGGAGGAGACGAACGCAAATCGAGTGGAAGGTACCTGCCCAAATGTCACCGGCGCCCTTTTCGTTGCCCACAACCTTCTCCAAGCGTTCCTTCATCTCGCCGGCTGCCTTGTTGGTAAAGGTAATGGCCAGCACAGCCCAAGAAGGTGCGGGATTGACGGCGTATTGCTCCATAAAGGTTGCCAGTTCTTCATCCGGCAGATTCTTCGCCTGTTCCAGTGCGTCCAGATCCGCCTCGGTGATACCGCTGCGATTTTCGTAGTAGGCGTTGCCGTAACGGATAATAAAGGCAATGCGCTGTACCAAAACGGTGGTTTTGCCGCTACCGGCACCTGCCAATACCAAGAGCGGATTGTTGACGGTATAAACTGCCTCTTTCTGACGGTCGTTGAGATTTTTATACAGGCGGTCAAAGAGGGAGCGTTTCAGTGCTGAAAATTTATTTTGAAGCATTTCTTGATTCATATTGTAACCTCATACTGTTCGGGGTGCTGCACCAAAAAAGAAAGGCGGGAGCATTGACTGTTCCCGTCGGCGCGCTACTTTTATTTTACCATAAAAACCGATATTTCGCAAGCCCTCGGCAAAAGTTTTATCAAACTTTTTCATTCGTCGCTCCTTGACAGAAAAATGCAAATCCGTTATAATAATATATATGTAGAATTCGATCGGTACGAAGATCAGAATATAATACGAGGTTGATATGGATACACTTGCCCGCATCACGGAGACCCGTCTCATTCCCATGCTTTCACCCAAAAAGCCCGAGTTGACTCTTCCCTTGCTGGCCGCCCTTTGCAGCGGCGGTATTTCTGCCGCAGAATTTTCTATGGAAGTCCCTTTCACCCCCAACGCCCTTAGTAGCGGCAGCCGTCTTTTTCCGGATCTGATTTTGGGTGCGGGAGCGGTAACCTCTCTTTCTTTGGCACGCACTGCCATTTCTGCCGGCGCACGGTACATCTCCTCCCCCGGCTATTCCAAAAAGTTGGCCGAGCTTTGCAAAGAGCACGGAATCCTCTATCTCCCCCAGTGCACCACCCTTTCCGAATTATTGGCTGCTGCTCAAAACGGACTTTCGACCGCCGGACTGTTTGCGCCCCATCTGTGGGCAGATGATGAAATGTTGAAAGAATTCACCGCCGCATTCCCCAAGCTGACCATCCTTGCGTGTCGGATTCCACATTCCGAGGTTTCCCATCTTCTTTCCTTGCCCCGCATTGCCGCCTGCACCCTCACCGGATTGAATGCAGAATCGCCGGAAACCCTTGCCGATCATTGCAGACGACTGAACGACGGATTGGAAAATACTTGAAAACCGTACTATAAAAGTTTAAATCTATCTAAACCCATCAATTTAAACTATATCTTTCCGATAGTTTTTTTCTTGACAAATCTTTATTCATTTGGTATACTAATGGTAAGATCTAATTTGCGTTTTAATGGGAATAATTTAGAGAAAGGTAAAAAATTATGAAATTGAAATCCCTGATTTGCATCGGTCTTGCAGCTCTTATGCTTACCGGATGCACCCAAACTCCCGACACCACAACTACCGCAACCACCACAACAGCTCCCGTAACCACCCCCGCTCCCAAAGAGCATCTCCACTTGGAGGAAGGCACCGCTTTCCCCGCTTCCTTCAATCTGGAAGATAGCGAGGCTACCGAACGTCTCTTCGATATGTGCGAGATCCTGGACGGCGTAATCGTCAAGGTTCGTCCGAAATCTCAGACTATCACTATGTCCGCCAAGGTCAACGGCAAAAAATTCACATTGAACGTGAATTTGTCCGGCTCCAATGGCAACACCTCTCCCGAGCAGATCGTTACCTGCGCAAAGCTCTTCTGGTATTGCTATCCTCAGATGTACGCTCGTTTCGCAGCGAAAACTACCCCCACTACCATCACTCTGAAATTCGAAGATTTCGGTTATGAAGTGGCCAGCGCAAGCGGCAACGAGGTACACATCCACGACAAATGGCTGAAGAACAATCCCGAAGACTTCGACTGTCTGACCCACGAGTTTTCTCACATTATGCAGGGCGGTTGGGACGGCAACTGGCTTCCCACCTCCGGTGAAGACACCTATATGATCGAGCGTTTTGCCGATTACTGCCGTTACCTCTACTCCTTCAAGCGTGGTTATTACAACGATATGTGCTGGTCTTTGCAGACCTCTCAGACCGAGAGCAGCTACGTAACCGGCGTTCGTTTCTGGGTATGGCTGGACTATACCTACTCCACCAAGGATATTGACATCATCGCCCGTATGCAGAAGGAAATCACCGAAAAGAACTTCCCTCGTGCCGATTGGACAAATGACGGCAAGGCTTGGGACGTAATTTTCGAAGGAACCGGCGCACTGGGCAAGACTTTGGATGAGCTTTGGGACGAATATATCGCTTCCGATCTTGACACCCCCACCACCAAGCCTCGTGAGCAGGGCGGCAGAAACGCACTGGAAGGCAAGGCACCTCTTCGTCAGTCTATCCGTGATCGTTACCCCGAAGCCGACGATTACCTGAAAGTTAAGTAATTTCATACAAACGCAAACAAATGCAAAAGCCGACGGAATCATCCGTCGGCTTTTTGTACTTTGCATCAAGGCAAAACCTTGCCCATAAAGTGCTCGATGACCGCCTCCCGCAGCCGCGCCAGATCGGCGGCATAGCGAGGATCGGCAATCCGATTTTCAAATTCGCAGGGATCTTCCAGCGTATCCAGAAGCTCTCGGAAGTGCTCCCCTTTCTTCTGTACGTGAACGTACTTGAATCTGCCATCGTAGACCGCTACAAATCCCTCCCCTTCCGAGAAGGTGTAGGCACGATGGGACGGATTGTACAGACTCACGCCGTCGGTGGGCGCAATCGCAGTCTTCCCTGCCGCTTCCAGACAGGTGGGTAGGATATCGCAGGTATTGACCAGCGCATCGGAGACAGTTCCCGCACCTCTTCCGTCAGGGAAGTCCACAAACAATGGCAGACTCCACACCTCTCGGTAGGCACAGTTGTGCTTCCCCCATACACCGTGATTGCCCAGCATCTCACCGTGATCGGCGGTAAAGATAATCAGCAGATTCTCGCCATACCGCTCACGGGCTGCAGCAACTACCTTGCCTACCATATCGTCGATGAGCTTTACGTTGGCGTTATAGCAAATTCGCAGTCTCTGCCAATAGTCCTCATCGTAGTTTTTGCAACCGCCACCGGGAGCAGTATGACAGCCGTCCATATTGCCACCGCCAAAGTAGGAGCGATGCTGGATGCGATCCGCGCTATCCAGTTCTCCTTCACGGCGCACCATCGGGGTCAGCAAATCTGCATTTACCCCGTCAATGTAGCGCTGAGGCGGATCCATGGGATAATGCGGTCCGCTGAAAGAGACCCACGCAAAAAGAGGACTCTCCGGGGGAGCACTTCGGATATAGTCCACCGCCTTGTCTGCTACCCAGATATCGGGATGCATCTCCTCTCTGCCCGGGAAAGGATAGACCTTGGCCAGCTCCTGATTCCACACAGCTGCTCGTGCAGCCTCCAGCGTACCGTCTGCAGCTGCTTCTTTGGCCCAATCGTCCATAAACCACACCGAAACCTGCTTATCATCCTCCAGATCCAGATGATCCAGCCCCAAGGAGAGATAATAGTCCTTGAAGGAATCGTAAGGGAGCGTGCGGTCAGGACGGGTTTCGCCGTAAGGAACGGGAGCAAAATGGCACTTTCCGAACATCGAAACGTGATAGGTTGCCTCCTTCAGCTGGGTGAAGAGATTGGGAAGCCCGTTGTCCAGCGGACATTTTCGGAAATTGCTGTATGCCCCGCTGTTGTGGGGGTATCTACCGGTGAGGAGCGCACAACGGGCAGGCAAACACCACGGACTCACCGTATGGGCGCGCTCAAAGCGCACGCCCCCCTCAGCGAGGGCATCCATATGCGGCGTAGATATGGCACGATTGCCGTAAAGGCTCAAGGTATCGCGGTTGAGCTCATCGCAGGTGATGAGCAAAATTGAAGGAGATGTGGCAGACATAGAAAACTCCGTTTCTCGGTATTTTCTACAGTATACCACATCTGCCGATTTCTGTCAAGTTTGCAGATACTCGTTCAAATTCACTTCGCTTCTGTTGGCATTGCGGATCGCTCTGCGCAGGCGAAGAACGTAAGGAGGCGACACCGACAGGCTATCCACGCCTGCCGCCAGCAGAAAGGGAGTCAGCGCGGTATCTCTTGCCAATTCTCCGCAAACGCTTACCGTTTTGCCTGCTTTATGGGCGTTTTGTGCCACCAACGCAATCATTCGCAAAATCGCCGTATGATGCGGATCGTAGAGACGCTCGATCATCGGATTCTGCCGATCCACCGCCAGCGAATATTGGGTCAGATCGTTGGTACCGATAGAGAAGAAGTCGGCACGCTCCGCCAGCAGATCGGAGATCATCACCGCAGCAGGCGTTTCGATCATAATCCCCAGCTTGACACCGGGATCGAAAGGAATTCCTTCCCGCCGCAGCTCCTCCCGAACCGTCTGTTCCTGGGATCGCACCCACAACAGTTCGCTGACCGAAACAATCATCGGCACCAATATCGACAGTTTCCCAAACGCCGATGCCCGATACAGTGCACGCAGCTGCGTGCGGAGTATCTCGGGACGATCCATACAAATGCGGATGGAGCGGTAGCCCAGCGCCGGATTCTCTTCCCTGCCGATGCCAAAATAGCCTACCTGCTTGTCTGCTCCCACGTCCATCGTGCGAATAATCACCGGCCTGCCATCCATTTCCTGAAGCAGACGGCAATACACCCGATATTGCGTCTCTTCGGAGGGGAAATCGGTGGATTCCAGATACAAAAACTCGCTTCGGAAGAGCCCAACCCCGCCGCCGTCGTTTTGCAGAACCGCTGCAGCCTCCTCACCTCGTCCGATATTGCACAGTACCTGCACCTCGTAGCCGTCTGCCGTTCGGTTGGGAAGTCCACGGTAGGACTCCTCTTCTTTTCGGCGAGCGTGCACCGATGCTTGCTTATCTCGGTAAGCGGCAAGGGTATCTTCATCAGGAGAGAGGATGATCTCGCCGGTAAAGCCGTCCAAAATTACCGTCTCCCCCTCCAATGATTGAGGGGGCAGCGTTCCCACCGCCACCGCCGAAGGGAGCGACAAACTCCTTGCCAAAATCGACGTGTGGGAGCCGGTGGCACCTTGTGCGGTGAAGAAGCCCATCAGCTTCGTCCGATCGGCTTGGAGTAGCTCTGCCGGAGTTACGTCTACAGCCGCCAACACGGTAGGGACATCGAACTGCAAACTGTCCACACTGCCACCCCTTAGCACAGCCACCAATCGGGCGCACACTTCGCGGGCATCGGCTGCTCGGGCTTGCAGATATTCATCCTCCATCTCGGCAAGCATTGCGGCAATCCCTTCGCCTGCACTGCGGATGGCATCGGTAAGGCTCTGTCCTGCATCAATTCCGGCAAAAACAGCATCCTCCAAGTCGCCGTCCTGCACCATCATAGCGTGGGTGGAAAAGATGTCCGCCTCCGCACTGCCCACTTCTCCTTTGGCACGCTCTGCCAGCGCCAGATATTCCTCTGCCACCTTATCCCGAAGCTGAACAAACCGCTCCTTCAGCACGGCCGGTGCGGACGGTTCGTGTTCGTCCGAAGCAACGCCGGTATCCTGTGCGTCCATAAAGCGCAATATTCCAATGGCGATGCCCTCCATCACCGGCTTGCCCCGCAGGGTTGTCATTTTCTCCATTTCCATAACCGCCCTCAGAGAATCTTTTCCAGCAATTTGCGAATTGCATCAACTGCCGCTTCCTCGTCCTCGCCGGTGCAGGTGACGGTGAGGGTGTCTCCCTCCTTGACGGAGAGCCCCATCAATGCAAACAGCCGCGAGGCATCTGCCGACTTGTCCCCTTTGGAAATCGTGATTTTCGAGGTAAACTTCTTGGCTTCGGTAGCGATCATCCCCGCAGGACGGGCGTGGATTCCCAGCGGATCGGTAACGGTATATTCAAAGGTTTTCATAAATCCTCCCAAATGTAGAACTGTTTCAACACCATTGTTGCCCAAAGGAGAAAGAGATATGCACGAGAGCACCATCAAAAAGCTCCCCGATGCAAAAACATCGGGGAGCATCTGTTATAATATTACCAAATCTGAATATCGAACCAATCAAAATCATCGGAATGAAATCCGGTGGCCTCCTGATGGCGATAAACGTCGTAGGCAGGACGCACGTCATCTCCTTCGGGATGCTTCTTCCAGAAGGATGCGGGAGCGTTGCCTTCAAACTTTACGGCTTTCAATTTAGGGCACTGATGGAAGCTGAGCACGCTCACCTCCGTAACGGTGGAGGGGATCACGATCTCAGTAAGACTGCTACATCCCTCGAACGCCAGATCGCCGATGGAAACCAATCCCTCGTTCAGCGTGATTGAGGTGAGATAATCGCAACCCGAAAAAGCTCCTTCTTCCAGCCGCTTTACGGTGGATGGCAGTACCACGCTTTCCATAGTAGTTGCAAAGAACCATTTGCCAATCACTTCGATGCCCTCGTCCAGTACCAGTTCAAACTCGCCCTTAGACCAGCCCTTGTTGGTATAGCCGATCCCCGAAAAAGCGTACTCACCAATATCGGTAAGGGTAGCAGGAATGCGAAGATATGTGATTTCCTGACAGTTTGAAAACGCATTCGCGCCTACCTTGGTCAGCGATGCAGGGAAACTGATGGCCGTGAGACTACACATATTAAAGGCATACTCTCCGATAGATTTCAGACCCTCCGGCAGATTTACAGTAGAAAGATCATAGCACAGCGAGAACGCACCATATCCAATCTCGGTCAAAGTGTCGGGGAGCTTCACCGAAGCAACGGTTTCATTATAGGCAAATGCATTTTTTCCAATCGCCGTAACCTTCTTTCCGCCTATCTGACCGGGGATCACCACTTCGGTAGCAGAGCCCCGATAGTACGCAATGGTAACGGTGCCGTCTGCATTGATGACATACTCGAAGTCGCCCTCCACCTGCGGTTGAGGTTTGCTGCCTACCGGTGCCGCCAAATATCCGTTCCAGCGAGGCGTTGTAAAGCCCTTGGCATTTTTTTGATAGTACACGGTATAGTTGCCGCCGCCCTGCGCAGTTTCAAAATTGAATTCGTCATCCACGAACTGCTCGGGTGCATCGCCCAAGAATGTGACCTTCTCCAATTTTTCATTGGCATAGATAGCCGAGTCGTTTATCTTCTTGACCGATGCGGGAATTATCAACTCGGTAATAGCAGTTTTGATAAACGCACCGTTTCCGATCGTTTCCACGCCCTCGCCAATGGTGATCTTCTCCAGCTTATCGCAACGGGCAACGAGACCGTCCGGCACGGTTTTCAGACTGCCGGGAATGGAAATGGATTTGATCTGCGTTGCCGCAAATGCCATATAGCCAAGCTCGGTAATGCCTTCCTCCAGATCGATCTTTTCCAGACCGGATTGATAGAAGGTACAGCCAGACTCCCAAACGGTAATAGATTTGGGAATGAAGATATATTTCAGCGACGTGCAACCGTTAAAGGACATATAGCCGATTTCTTTCAGCGAACCGGGCAAAGACGCTTCTTTCAGCGCGGTACATTTGGTAAATGCTTCGTACTCGATGATTTCCAGATTCGGGGAGAAGGTAATACTTTTCAGAGATTCGCTTCCGTAGAATGCCTGCCCACCAACTTTTTTGATGTATCTGGACAGCACTACCGACTCTGCAGTAGTTCTATAAAAGGCTCCGCCGCCAATCTCGGTTACCTTTTTACCGTTATACGTTTCGGGAATCACGACTTTGGTGTCCTTGCCTTTGTAACGGATCACCGTCACACCGCCATCCTTCTCCTCCTTGAATTGGAAATCGGAGACAGGACTTACATCCTTTTCGTCATATAAATAGATATAATCATTATCTTTCTTTTCTTCGGTTTCGGACAAGTTCACTTTTGATTTGTTTTGACAACCGCAAAGCAGTATCGCAAACAACGCCAGCACGGTGATCCATAGCAATCGTTTTTTCATATCGTTCTCCTTATGGATGGGACTCTAAACAAGCAAACCGCTCATTTGTGCTATTATTATAACACAAATGAGCGATAATGTCAATAGATTATTCGATTATTTCTATCATTCAAAATACTATCTATCCGGCGGTAATCGTCCGTACGGTCAGCAGATCTCCCACTACCGAAAATTCCACGTGAGCACCGGCAAATTCGAACTGATAAATCCGATCGGGGTCATTCTGATACTGTGGGCGAGGGTCTTGCGCCAGCACGTCCAGTAAGGACTGCCGTTTGCTCTCAGGCAGGCAGGCCAGCAGCGAATCGGGACAGTTCACCGTCAGCACGCCTTCTTTTTGTGCCAGCGCAAAACCGTCCCGCGCATCGGGATGGGAGTCCACGTAGGCGAGATAGGGCTTGATATCGTAAATAGGCGTACCATCCATCAAATCCGCACCCGATACCACCAGCACGGGGCCGTCCGGAGTGTGGAGACGGACTTCCTCTAACTTCACCGAGGATAGTCCGATAGGATTGGGACGATAGGGTGCACGGGTTGCGAAAACGCCCACCCGTTTATTGCCGCCCAGCCGAGGCGGGCGAACGGTAGGCGACCAGCTCCCCTCCTCGCTGATACATTCGGAAAACTGCCAAATCAGCCAAAGATGGGAATATCCCTCGATACCTCGAAACGCTTCGGGCGAGCGGAACTCGGGTTCGAACACAACGGTAGCACGTAGCGAGTCTACAAGTCCGCTTTGACGTGGAATGCCGAATTTGGATGAAAAATCGCTGTGAATGCGGGCGATGATCCGCATAGGTGTAGTTTCCATACTACCTCCAATAGATTCTATGGATGGTGTCAACGGTTGGATCTTCCGGTAGATCGCTTGCTCGTCAGCAGGCGGCAAAACCACTGAAACAGACGCAGCAAGCAAAATCCGCACACGCCGCCGAGGACGTTGAAGAGAAGATCGTCGATATCAAAGAAGCCGATGCAAAGTAGGCCCTGCAACAGCTCCGCAATCACGATGAAAGCGGTCATTCCCAGCGCAATCTTCCATAGCCGATTGATCTTCGGAATAAGATAAGGAAGCAAAAAGCCGATGGGAAAGAGGAGAAAGAAGTTGCCGCCCAAATTGCGAAGGGCAAATCCGCGGTTCTCTCCGCTGAAATACTGCCCCATCTGATGCACAATGGTTTTGAATGGGATCAGATTCGAAGTGGTGGTAATATGCTCCCAAGCAGATGCATCGGTAATCACCCCTCTGCCCCAAAGCAGCAAATCCAGCACGACGTAGCTATACAGGATGAGTAGAATCCACAAAAGCAGACGTGTTATTTTTTTCATAGGGTACTCCAATCAGATAGAAAAATCGGGCCGTCCCATTGGGACGAAGCCCGATCTTACTTTGGTGGAAACGGAGGGGCTCGAACCCGCGACCTCACGGATGTGAACCGTGCGCTCTGACCAACTGAGCTACGCTTCCAAACCATTTATTATTATATCAAACCGACAGCCGTTTGTCAATCCTTTTTCGAAAACTCCTTTCTTTTTTCTGAATTTATCCGTGAACCGTTAAATATTCACTTGCATTTTACGAAATTCGTTCAAATACATCCACACTCTCTATTGACAAAAGCATAAGTTTATGTTATAATTCAGTTAATATAAATCTACTTGACACAGGAGGCTATTATGAAAAAACTGTTCGTACTCCCCATACTCCTCACCCTTTCACTGCTTCTCAGCGGATGCTTTGGCGTGATGATGCTCCCCGACTCCGACACCATTGGCGAGTCTAAGACCTTTGAGGGCGATGGCATCACCCTTCTGCTCACCGATCGCTTCAAAGAAGAGAAGCAGGACGGCGTGGACGCTTATTACGTCTCCGATTTTTGCGCAGTAGTGGTGATGAAGGAAAAATTCACCGTGCAGGAAGGCTTTGGCGATCTGACGCTTGATGAATACGTCCAAACCGTTCAAAAGAGCAACAAGCTCACCAATGTGGAAGTGAAGAAGCAGGACGGTATTCCCTACTACACCATCGAAGAGGGCGATACCCGGGCATATTTCTACTTCTACAAAGGCTCCGATGCATTCTACTTCGTCCAGTTTGCTTGCAACGTCAATAATGCATCTATGCTGGAAGACACCTTCTATCTGTGGGCGCAGGCTGTTGAGGTAGAGTAAGCACTTATCCACTCAATATACAATTAGCGAGGCACATCGATTCTATGCAGATGTGCCTCGCTTTTATACTTCCGATTATTATTAGTTAAATTTATTACTCAGCCGCAGATTATCCGCAATCATGGCAATGAACTCCGAATTGGTAGGCTTGCCGCGGCTGTTCTGGATGGTGTAGCCGAAATAAGCGTTGAGGGTGTCGATATCGCCTCGATCCCACGCAACTTCGATGGCGTGTCGAATGGCACGCTCTACACGGGATGAGGTGGTCTGATACCGCTTGGCAACAGACGGATAGAGAATCTTAGTCACCGAATTGATTACGTCGTTGTCCTCGATGGTCATCAGAATGGCCGTCCGCAGATATTGATAGCCCTTGATGTGTGCCGGCACGCCGATTTGATGAATCACTTTGGTCACCTGCGATTCCATATCGCTGCCAATAGTGGGCGCCGTAGTTTTACGGTTTAACTTGTCGCTCCGCTTGGCCATCAACCGCATAATCCGCTCGGACAGACTATTGTAGTCCAGCGGCTTCAGCATACAGTATTCCGCGCCTGCCTCGGTGGCCTCGTAGAACATATTCTGATTGTTGGCAATAGACAGAACGATGAAGGAAGGTGCCGCCTCCCCCATTCCCATCGACCGCACGCCCCGCATTACCTGAATGCAGTCCAGTTTCGGCAGCCATATATCGATGAGCACGATGTCGGGACGCTCGTTTGCGATTTTCGTCAGGGCATCATCACCGCCCGATGCCTCCACAAAATCCCGATAGCCGAAGGTGGCCAGCTTGTTTTTGCATTGATTCACGAAATCGGCATTCTCGTCCGCGATCAGTATTTTAACCTTTGATTCCATAGTTTTTATCACTCCTGCTGATTGATTTTTTACAACCATATTTTACCATAATTTACCAATTAATGCAATAGTTTTGCCAATATTTTCCAGTGGCAGAATATACAAATTTTATCGCTTCATTTTGTGAAAACTGCAATGAAATCTCGTTTGCGATGGGAATATGATCGAAAAATAGCGGATTTTTGGTTCTATATGATTGCCATTTCCATTGGATTTTATCCAACGAATGGCAATTCTATGGCAATTACAAAGAGGGATCTTTCCATCGAAAGATCCCTCCGCCATTATTTCTTCAGCAGTCCGGCTGCTTCCTTGAGATAATCCGCCTCGTCCTTGGTGAGATACCGCCATTTGCCTCTGGGCACATCCAGCTCCAGATCGCCAATGGCAATGCGGCGCAGCCGTTTTACGGTGAGTCCTACCTGCTCGCACATCTTGCGGATCTGACGGTTTCTGCCTTCGTACAGCACCATCATAATGGTAGTTCCCGTCTCGTTTTTCTTCAGAAGGGCGCATTCAACCGGCTTGATTTTATAACCGTCGATCTCCATCGGCTCCTGCAGCTTGGAGAGTTGTGCGTTGGTTAGGTCCTCCGCTACCCGAACGTGGTAGATCTTGGGAATATGATGACGGGGATGAGTGAGAGCGTTGGCAAGATCTCCGTCATTGGTGCAAAGCAGCAGACCTTCGGAGTCCATATCCAGACGTCCTACGGGATATACCCGCTTCTCCACGTCGCTGATGAGATCGGCAACTGTTTTCCGTCCCTTCTCGTCGCTCATAGTGGTCACGTAACCGGCCGGCTTGTGAAGCATAATATAGCAAGGATGAGCGTTCCGCTTTTTCACAACCGGTCTGCCGCGATAGCTGACCTTATCACGGTCGGGGCGAATTTTCTGCCCAATCTCGGCCGTCTCGCCGTTGATGAGGACTTCGCCCTCTTCGATGGCACGCTCTGCCGCACGGCGGGAGCACACTCCGCAATCGGCAAGGTATTTTTGTATTCTCAGTTCTTCCATTTGTTTCTACTCTCCAATGGGACGTCTGTTAAAATCCCTTCTCTTCCCTATATGGGGACTTCATATTGACATTCTATTCGCCGGCTCAAGCAAACAGCCCTGCCAGCCAGTTCCGGATAGCGGCAAAGAAATCGCCGATCTTATCCCAAACAGTTTTTTCGTACACAATAGCCGTCACGTCGCTCTCGACAATGATAGGAATGGTTGCCGCTACGGTGCCATTGACAGCAAACACCGCCTGCCCGATCTCCTCTCCGGCACGAACCGATCCCCAGCAAAAGCGGGGAATTTCCAGCCGAACGGTTGCTTCCGTTCCTATCGGAAGTGTCAGACTCACCGATTGGGTGTTCCGTGCGGTCACCGATCCGGGCGTGCCGCCTACCACGGGAATGGTGCAAGCGATCTCGCCGATATCTGCCAGCAGCGTTTCTCTACAAGTGGCAAAGCCATAGTCCAGCATAGCCCGATGATCCCGCCAATCGTCGGGATCGCTGAGGGTAACGGCAATGAGGGTGATCCCATTTCGCTCTGCCGCACTGACCAGACAGCGGCCGCATCGTTTGGTATAGCCGGTTTTGACACCGATACAGCCCTCGTATTCCCGCAAAAGACGGTTGTGGTTGAGATAGAGCCGAATGGTATCGCTCTCCTCCACCGGGGCAGAATAACGCACTGTCGAGACGATTTTGGCAAAAGTCTCGTTTTGCAAAGCCACCGCCGTCAAGGTAGCCAGATCCCGTGCGGAGGTGTAGTGCTCCTCGTGATCCAGCCCGTGGGGATTCATAAAATGGGTAGCGTTCAGACCCAGCTCCCGGGCTTTGGCGTTCATAAGGTTGGCAAAGGCTTCCACGCTGCCTGCCACGGTAATGGCAAGTGCGACCGCCGCATCGTTGGCGCTTTCCAGCATCAGCGCGTGCAAAAGCTCGGAGATGCGCATCTCCTCCCCGGCGATGAGATAGGCAGAGGAGCCCTCCACTCCTACCGCTGCGGCGGGAATCTTCACCGTGGTCTCCACGTCCACCGATTCGATAACGACCAGCGCCGTCATAATCTTGGTAGTGGACGCCATCGGCAGAGATGCGTCGACATTATGGGCATAGAGAACCTGCCCGTACGCATCCATCAGGATCGCAGCACGGGCTGAGGTTGTGGGAATCGGAGGGGGCACCTGCCCATCAGGCGCACTTCCCCCATATACGCCACCCAAAGGCAGGATGGCAAATAGCAAAACGCAAGCGATCAATCGAATCCAACGGCGCACGAATCTCTCCCCCTTCGTCACACTTTATGCGACGGGAAGGGGGAATAGACCATTTGGCGCAAGTGTACAGCTACGTCGAAGGAACGCTCAGCGCTCGCCTCGTCTTGCAAATTATTCAGCGACTTCTGCGGCAGTTTCCACTGCAGTAGCTGCTGCCTCTGCGGGAGCTGCTTCGGGAGCTGCTTCTTCGGTTGCTTCGCCTTCTTCATCCTTCTTCTTCTGAGGGATCAGCGCCTTGATCTTCTCGATGATCTCGGGAGAACGCTCGATGAAGCTGATGATGGTATCAACCTTATCGGGAGCGGGTGCAACGCCGCCTGCAGGAGAAGAACCGGGAACGGTTACGGGAAGATACTCTACGGAGCCGTCAGCCTTGGTTACCAGGAAGCCTACGGGATTCAGGGTCACACCGGTACCGCCGCCGCCGCCGAAGGAAGCCTGAGACTGTTCGGGCTTTACGTTCTTACCGTAGTAGTCCACGCCGCCGGATGCGTAGCCCAGGGATACCTTGGATACGGGGATGATCACGGTACCTCCGGCAGTGGTGATAGGCTCACCCACAACGGTATTGACGTCGATGATCTGCTTAATGTTTCCAAGAGAAGTGTCAATGATTTTATTGAGTTTGCTTTCGTTCATAGTATATGTCCTCCAAACAGATTACAAAGTGTTTATTTATTTCCCTGCCGCTTGATCGGCATCGGGGGTTTTCAACATATTTTTAATCATCCGCTTCAGTGCCGCGCCGATGGCCGCAAACACCCAAGCAAACACGTGCCACACGCGAACCTTGAAGATGAAGTGAAGATCCATCACCATCTTTTCGGACAGGAAGTCTGCGGTGATCTGCATCTCCTCCCGCTTTTTGCAACGGAAATTGGTGATGGCGGAAAGTCCTTCCACCAGATACGCCGCCATCTGTACGATAATCCCGTACAGAATCGCTGTCTGCGCCGCATCCTCGGATCCGACGGCGATTTTCATTTTCACCGCTTCGATCTCAAAATGCTTTCCAAAGGACTTTCCGAGTCCCTTCAGCGCATCAAGACCAACGTAAACCCATTCCAGAATCTCGGCGAGACTCTTCTTTTTCTTCTTCTTTTTCTTTTCGTCCTCGGGAAGTGTTCTTCCTTCGGCTTTGGCTTTCTTTCGTTCCTCTTCCAGCCGTTTCTTTTCGGCCTTCTTAGCATCCTTTTTCGCTTGCTTCTTGGCCTTTTTCGCTTCCGCTTTCAAACGGTTCGCTTCATCCTTTGCCAGTCGCTTGCGATATTTTTTCGGTGTAAAATCCGACAGCTTCGGAACCTTTTTCTTCTTGGGCGTGATCTGAATCCGCACACCCAGCACCTTCACCGCCACCTGCACGCTATCGTTGTAGATGACCTCGATATTGGCGCGGATCATACCAATCAGCCAGAAAAACAGGAGTATACAACCGAAAACGATCCATCCCGTCAAGATTTTCCACCTCCTTATGGATCATTGGTTCAATTTTTATCAGATTCCCTCCAACTGAAGGGTGGTCTTCTTAGGCTCGTCGCTCATAGAGGGCAATTCCTCCAGCGAAGACAAGCCAAATACCCGCAAGAAATCGGGGGTTGTGCCGTACAAATTAGGCTTTCCGGGGACGTCCAGCCGTCCAACCGCTTCAATCAGCGATTTTTCACTGAGCACGCCCAAGGCATAGGAGGAGTCCACACCGCGGATCTGCTCGATTACCGCCTTGGTCACCGGCTGATTGTAAGCAATGATGGCCAGCACCTCCAAGCAGGAAGCTGACAATCTCCCCGATTGCTTGATGCCCAGCGCGTTACGGATATAACTCTCGTAGCCCTCCCGGGTGCAGATCTGACAGGTATTGGCGTAAAGCACCACCTGAAATCCTCGCCCGTCGGCTTCGTATTGATGATGAAGCGCCAGCACAGTTTCCCGCACCTCGGTCTCGGAGACCTCGGCAATCGTTGCAAGCCGTTCATACTCTATGGGATAGCCCGCCGCAAAGAGCACCGCCTCAAGAATTGAGGAGGTGCTGGGGGTCTCTCCCAGCGTCAGTTCTTGTTCGTTCATATTGTAATTCCTTTAAGAGGGTTGAATCGCCTCATCTGCTACCGCCATCGAATGCTCGCGAGGAGCAATGGTCACGTAGATCTCGCCGTCCTCATCTTCCCGAATGGTCATCCGACCCGATCGGACAAGCTGGAGCAGCGCCAAAAAGGAGGCGATCAGCTCGCTGCGATCCCGATTGGTGGCAAGGAGCAAGGGTTCGAATGCAGTCTCGCCATGTCTCCACAGGTAGCGGAGGATGGTAAAGGCTTTCTCGGGAACCGGCACGATCCGTTTGGTAAGGATGGTAGCCAGCGTTTGCCTGGGCAGGTCGGTGCGGGCTTCTTCTGCCTGCTGTTGACGCAGGAAGATCCGCTCGAAGGCTTTGATCAGCAGTGCCGCGTCGTGATCGGCCGTGAAGGAGCGATCGGGGCTGACGTCGTCGGGTTCCTTGACAAATCTGCCGGAGTAACGGCTGTACAGAGGGGCCAGATGCCCTGCCGCTTCTTTGGCGCGACGGTATTCTACCAGCGCATCCACCAGCGGCTTTCGGGGATCGTCTTCTTCGTCGGTTCCGGTAACGCGGGGGAGGAGCATCCGGCTTTTGATCAGCATCAGACGGGAGGCCATCTCCAAAAACTCCCCTGCCACGTTCATATCCATCCGCTGCATCGCTTCGATGTACTCCATATACTGGGTAAAGATCAGCGAAATGGGGATATCGTAAATATTCAGCTTGTTCTTGGTGATCAGCGACAGAAGCACGTCCAGCGGCCCGTCGTAAATCTCCAAATGAAAGCTCAGCTCGGCGTTTTCCATCAGATCACCAATCCGATCAGCCATTCCATAGCATACTGGATGCCGTCGGCAATAAAGCCCAGCGGAAGAGAGACGATGCCGCTGACCAGCGCTACCATCACGATAATCTGAATAATCCGCTCGTAACGCATAATCTTGAAATAGAGATTGGTAGGCAGGAAGACGTATGCAATCCGAGAGCCGTCAAAGGGGGGGATGGGGATGAGATTGAATACGGCGAGAAAAATGTTCAGATATGCAAAATAGTAAAAGAGGGTAAACAACACGAAAACAAGCAGTCCGTTGGGAATCAGCAAGTATCCGAAGCGATTAATCAGTCTATAGATAATCACACCGAAAAACGCCAGAATCAGGTTCATTGCAGGACCAGCAAATGCGGTCAGCGCCATTCCCCGCTTGGGATTTTTATAGTAACGTGCGTTTACAGGAACGGGTTTCGCCCAACCGAAGCCCACCAGCAACATACATAGTGCACCGATGGGATCAAGATGCTTGAGAGGATTGAGGGTCAGACGTCCCATATTGTACGCCGTGGGGTCGCCCAGTTTGTAGGACATCCAGCCGTGGGCTACTTCGTGGAAGGTAAGAGCAATGAAAATAGTAGGAATAGTCAGCAGAATCTGGATCAGCATCTCCTGCAGACTCAGTCCTTGAGTTAACAAATCCAATAACATAATATTTATCCTTTGGAATAGGGAAATTCGGCATCGCCACAGAAGCGTGGCCGAAGTTTTACAGATCGTTTCGATACAGATCCTCGTAGGTTTCTCTGCGGATCACGAGGCGATCCTCGCCGTCCTTCACGAATACCATTGCGGGTCTGGGAACGCGGTTATAATTGGAAGCCATCGAATAGTTGTAGGCGCCGGTTACCAGCACTGCCAGGATGTCGCCGCGCCGGGGAGTCTGCAGTGCCATTCCCTCGCCGATGAGGTCGCCCGATTCACAGCATCTGCCTGCAACGGTGCAGATCAGATCCTTCTTCTCGCCCGCTCGATTGGCAAGAAGCACCTCGTAGCGGGATTGATAGAGTGCATAGCGGGGATTATCGGTCATACCGCCGTCTACCGAAACGTAGGTGCGGTAGCCCTCGATCTCCTTCACCGTACCAACGGTATATAGGGTCACGCCTGCAGCGGCTACGATAGACCGACCGGGCTCCATGAGGATGGCAGGACGATCCAGCCCGTAGGAGGCACAGATCTTGTCCACCTCTGCTGCAATCTTGCAAATGTTTGCCTCAATATCCACACTGGGCTGATCGGCGGTATAGCGAACGGCAAAGCCGCCGCCCAGATTGATCTTCCCTGCCGTATAGCCGGTCTTGGCCTTGATGTCGGCCATAAACTCGAACATCACCTGTGCCTGCTGGATATAGGGCTCGTATTCGAAAATCAGAGAGCCGATATGGCTGTGGAAGCCCTCCAGCACCAGATTCTTCTTAGTCAGCGCCAGTCTCACCAGCCGCTCTGCCTGACCGGTAGCAATGGGAGTGCCGAACTTGGAGTCCAGCTGGCCGGTGGCGATGGCCTTTTGGGTGTGTGCATCGATGTTGGGAGTCAGGCGAAGCATAATTCTCTGCTTGATGCCCTGCTCACCTGCTATGCGATCCAGCGATTCCAGTTCCTCAAACGAGTCTACCATAAACTCACCGATGCCTGCAGCAATTGCCTCGGCAATTTCCGCATCGGTTTTATTATTTCCGTGGAGGCAAGCATGGGAGAGATCAAATCCTGCCGCCTTGGCGGTGTACATCTCACCCAGCGACACCAAATCCACGCCAACGCCCTCGTCCTTCAGAATGCGATAGATCGCCTTGCAGGAAAGCGCTTTGGAAGCGTAGTGGATGGTGCTTGCCACGCCGAAATGGC